>NZ_LSJW01000009.1:0-25751 GCF_001557335.1 Microbacterium sp. CCH5-D1 | reverse complement strand
GTGTGACCCGCCCCGACTCGACGACCAGGAGGCGGGGTCACACAGAGCGGGCCGGTCCGCGACGTGCTGTCGGCACCCGCGTCGGGCTTCGTCGCCTCGATCGCCGGCGTCAATCGCCTGGTCGGCGTCGCGAGTGGGGGCGCGTGGCGGGGTGGTGAGGTGCGGCTGACCAGCGCGGATCCCGCTTCGCGCGCGCTCGCCGAGGACGATGGAACGCCGCTGATCGCCGTGTTCCGCCCCGAGCACGTGCGGTTGGTCGACGGCTCGGACGGCGGTGGATGGATCGCCGAGGTCGACCGGCTCGAACCCACGGTCACCGGCGTCCGGCTGCAGACCGGGTCGTGCGTCGTCGACCTCTCTGTCTCCGATGCCGCCGGACTGCTCGTCGGCGAGACCGTCCAGCTGCGGATCGAGCCCGAGCATGTGCGGTTCGTTCCCCTGCGCTGAGTCGTCGCCCCGGGCGGTCGTGGGCGGAACACTGACAATGTGCCGGTCGTCGCCGCCGAGCCGCCCCCGCGCGCTGCTCCGGGGGTTAGTCTCGGAACATGACGGGGAGCGGGGGAGCACCGTGACGGCCGTGCCGGTGGTCATCGGCATGCGCGCGCCGCGCACCGAGCCCGCATCGCATGCCGCCGGCCTCACAGGAGGTCTCGTCGACACGCATGGCCGTGTGCATCGCGATCTGCGCATCTCCCTCACCGATCGCTGTTCGCTGCGCTGCACGTACTGCATGCCCGAGCAGGGCAACGAGTGGCTCGCCCGCACGAGCATCCTCTCCACCGACGAGATCGTCGAGGTGGCGGAGGTCGCCGCAGCTCTCGGCATCCGCACCTTCCGTCTCACCGGCGGCGAACCGCTGCTGCGCACCGACATCGTCGACGTCGTGCGGCGCATCGCCCGCATCGAGGGGGAGGAGGGCCCTGTCGAGGTGGCGATGACCACCAACGGCATCAGCCTCGCCCAGAAGCTCCCGGCCCTGATCGATGCCGGGCTCACGCGCCTCAACATCAGCATCGACACGGTCGACCGCCAGCGCTTCGCCGACCTCACCCGCCGCGACCGCCTCGACGACGTGTTCGCGGGTATCGAGGCGGCTGCGGCCTCGTCCCTCCGTCCCCTCAAGCTGAACGCGGTCGCCATGCGCGGCGTGAACGACGACGAGCTGGTCGATCTCGTGGAGTTCGCGATGGGCGTGGGCGCTCAGCTCCGATTCATCGAGCAGATGCCGCTGGACGCCGGGCACACCTGGGACCGCGCCTCGATGGTCACGCGCGAGGAGATCCTCGCCTCGCTGGGAGAACGCTGGCACCTCGAGCCGGTCGAGGGCCGCGGTGGCGCTCCCGCCGAGAAGTGGCGGATCGACGGCGGGCCGCACGAGGTCGGCGTGATCGCCTCGGTCACCGCCCCGTTCTGCGGCGCCTGCGATCGTCTGCGGCTGACCGCCGACGGGCAACTGCGCAACTGCCTGTTCTCGCTCGCCGAGTACGACCTGACCGGGCTGCTGCGCGGAGAGTCGGCCTCCGCGCCGGGGCAACGCGCGGATGAGATCGCCGCACTGCTGCGTTCGTGCGTGCATGGCAAGCTGCCGGGGCACGCGATCGACGACCCCTCGTTCCTGCAGCCCGCGCGCGGCATGAACGCGATCGGCGGCTGAGCGAAGAAGAGCGAGCTGACGACGCTCTCTCGATATGTAGGGGTGAACGGATGTGGGAGACGATCCGGCCGGGGACCGACGGGTACCGGTTGACGATCCGGGCGACACGAGTCTCCATGATCCAGCTCGTCGCGATCATCGTCGGCTGCATCATCGTGGGAGGAGGCGGTGCCGCGGCGGCGTTGATCGCCATCTCGCTGGAGACCGACGTCATGTTCGGCCGATCCGGTGTCGTCCTGGTCGCCGGCGGCCTGGGGATCGTCATCGTGCTCGCCCTGCTGTGGATCTTCGCCTGGCGGAGGAAGCGCTACGTCATCGAGTGGGACGACGAGGGGCTACGAATCGTCGGAGCCGGGTCGGAGCGATCGTTCCCCTGGGAGTCGATCTCTCGAGTACTGATCCGCCTCGACACCGACTATGCCCGCGTCGAGGTGAGGGACACGGACGACGGGTCCATGACGCTGTTGGCCGGCTTCGGCTCGCAAGACGTCAAGCGGACCAACGCGATGGACCCGATTCCCGTCGGTGTGACAAACCTCCTGCGACGTCATCTCCTTGTCGAGCAACGGAGCAAGCGAAACGCACTCGGCCTGCACGTCTTCCTGCGGGAGCGGCGAGCAGTCGCGTGAACCAGATCCTTCCGATCCTTAGGCGAGGAACTCCCGGGCCGCGGCCGACAGTGCGGTGACGCCGACCTCGATCGTCGGGTGGATCTCCGGCGCGAAGAACGGCGAGTGATTCGTCGGGATGTCCTCGCCCAGGCGTCCCGCAGCGACGGCCTCGGCGAACCGGGCGGGGTCGATACCGCCCCAGAACCAGAACACGAGGGGTGCTCCGGCATCGCGGGCGAACCATGACACGTCCTCGCTGCCGGTGAACATGCCGGGGTCGATCACGGCCGCCTCGCCCAGGGCGCGCTGCAGCGCCGCGGTGACCCGGGCGGTGGCATCCTCGTCGTTGATCGTGGCGGGCAGCGTGTGGTCGGTGCGGATCTCGGGCTCCCGCTCGGCGCCGGAGGCCGTGGCCTCGGCCCGCACGATGCGCTCGACACTCGCGAGCACCTTGTCGCGCGTCTCCTCGTTCGGGTAGCGCAGGCTGAGCTCGAGCTTCGCCTCGGCGGGGATGATGTTGTTCTTCAGTCCCGCGTGGATCGACCCGACGGTCACGACGGCGACGCCCTGCGGGTCGATCTCGCGTGAGGCGATGGTCTGCAGACGCATCACGGTGGCGGCGGCCATCACGACGGGGTCGATCGTGGCGTGCGGGCGGGAGCCGTGTCCGCCGCGGCCGTGCAGGGTCACGGTGAGTCCGTCGGAGGCGGCCATCTGCGTGCCGCTGCGCACGCCGATCACACCGGCGGGGAGCGGAGTCACATGCTGACCGAGCACCACGTCGGGTTTCGGGTAGCGGTCGAGGATCCCGTCGTCCAGCATCGCGCGCGCTCCGGCGCCGTACTCCTCGGCGGGCTGGATCAGCACGACGAGGGTTCCCGACCAGTCGGACCGCTCGGCGACGAGCTTCTCGACCGCGCCGACCATCGCGGTGACGTGCATGTCGTGGCCGCACGCGTGCATGACGGGAACCGTCGTACCCGCGGGATCCACGCCCTTCGCGGTGCTGGCGTACGACAGGCCGGTCTGCTCCTCGACGGGGAGCGCGTCCATGTCGGCGCGCACCCACACCACCGGACCTTCGCCGTTGCGGAGCACACCGACGATGCCGGTGACGCCGACCCCCTCTTCGACCTCGAGGCCGAGGTCGCGCAGGTGCTGGGCGGCGATGCCGGCGGTGCGCGTCTCCTGGAACGAGAGCTCGGGGTGCTGGTGCAGGTCGATGTAGAGCGCTTCGAGGTCGATCGTCATGGCCCGAGCCTAGCCGGGCAGCCCCGCGTTGCCGAGACCCATGGTCGCCGCCCAGACCCACTGTCACAAGCGTCTGGCTCGATGGGTTTCGGCGCGGCGCATGAGTCTCGGTGCCGCGGGTAGGGGGGGATCAGGCGGGGGATGTGTAGGTCGTGAGGTCTGGGCCGGGGTGCAGCACGGCGTTCACGATCGCCCGGATCGCGAACTCGCTGGTCGCGCCCAGTTCGATCGCCCCGGGGTGCAGGAGCCACTGCAGCTGCAGCCCGTCCATCACCGCGAGGATCGCGGCGGAGGCGGCAGCGACTGAGTCGGGGTCGCGCACGCCCTCCTGGGCGCACAGCTCGTCGAACGCGGCCGTGACCTCGCGGCGCAGTGTCGTGTACCTCTCCTCGAAGAACGGGCGCGAGGGATGCTCGTCGGTGACCGACTCCGCCGAGAGCACCGTGTAGGCCTGCACGATGCCCGGCCGCTTCTCGTTCGTGAAGGCGGTGCGCACGAGGTGCAGGAACAGTTCCGGTCCCCCGGGGATGTGCTTCTGGGCGAGGCCGGCGACATCGTCCCTGTCTCGGTAAGCGAGCACCTCGAGTAGGAGCTTCTGCTTCGAGCCGAAGTGGTGGAGCACGCCGGCGTGCGTGATGCCGACCTGCTCGGCGACGTCCGCCAGGGTCCCGTTGGTCGAGCCCTTGTTGCCGAAGATCTCGATCGCGGCCTTGAGGATCTGCTCGCGTTTCTCGAGCGTCGCCGGGCGCACGCGCACTGTCTGGTCGCTGTCTGCCACCGCGGCCTCCTCTCCATCGTCGGACTGTGCTTGCGGTCAAACTTACTACTCGGTAACCTCACGGAAGCTTACTTTCTCGACAGTAAGCAAATCACGACGGCCGGCGGACCCCCGTTCGCCGGCGACACAGCACAAAGACCCGTGCCTAGGAGAAGCAATGAAGCTCAGAAAGTCTCTGATCGCCGCGACCGCGATCACCGCGCTCGGTGTGTCGGCCCTCGCCGGCTGCTCGGCCGGCGGTGGATCCGGCGACGGCGCCGGATCCGCATCCCTCACCATCGCGAAGCCCGACGGTGCGATCACCACCGAGTCGAACAACCCGTTCGTCGGCGACTCCGCCGCGTCGAAGTACGGCTACGCCAAGGTCGTGTTCGAGACCCTGGCCCTGGTGAACCAGACGGGAGATCGCGGTACCACGCCATGGCTCGCCGAGAGCCTCGAGTGGAACGACGACTACACGCAGCTCACGGTCGTCCCGCGCGCGGACGTCACCTGGAGCGACGGCGAGCCGTTCACGGCCGACGACATCGTCTTCTCGTTCGAGACCGCCTCGATCCCCGCCCTCGACACCGCCGGCCTCAAGTACGAGGGCGCCAAGGTCGACGGCGACAAGGTCGTGCTGAGCTTCGGCGACTCCAAGTACGTCAACCAGGCACGCGTGCTGCACGTGCCGATCGTCCCCAAGCACATCTGGGAGAAGTTCGAGGACCCGGCCACCGACCCCGTCAAGGGCGACGACCTCGTCGGCACCGGCCCCTACGCGATGGCGAACTGGTCGACCGAGTCGGTCACGCTCGACGCGCGCGACGACTACTGGGGCGGCGACCTCGCCGTGCCCGAGCTGCACTACGTCTCGTACGGTGACAACACCGCCCTCACCACGGCCCTCGCGAACGGCGACGCCGACTGGGCGCAGGCGTTCATCCCGCAGATCGAGGAGCAGTTCCTCTCGGCCGACCCCGAGCACAACAAGTTCCTCGCCTCCCCGACCACCGGCTCGGCCACGCTGTTCATGAACCTGCAGCAGAAGCCGTTCGACGACCCCGCCTTCCGTCAGGCGCTCGCCTGGGTGATCGACCGCGACGCCTACGTCGACATCGCGCGCGAGGGTGCCAGCGAGCCGGTCTGGTCCGTGACGGGACTGTCGTCGATCCTCGAAGACGAGATCCAGCCGGAGTTCGAGGGAGTCGACTACAAGGTCGACGCCGAGAAGGCGCGTGACCTGCTGGAGACCGCCGGATACACCTGGAAGGACGACGCCCTGATCGACCCCGACGGCACGCCCGTCTCGTTCACGCTCTCCGTCCCATCCGGCTGGAGCGACTGGAACACGGCGCAGGAGCTCATCGCCGAGGACGTGAAGGACAGCATCGGCGCCGAGGTCAAGATCGACATGCCCGACTGGGGCGGCTGGGCCGATCCCCGCGACAACGGCACGTTCTCTGCGATCATCCACTGGCTGGAGGACAGCGGCACGGCGTACGGCCTCTACACCTCGACCATGGATCCGCGGTGGATCTCCCCCGAGGGCAAGGCCGGCTTCAACTTCGGTCGCTTCGACGACCCGGAGGCGACCGCCGCGCTGAACACCTACGCGAACGCCTCGTCCGACGAGGAGCGCACCACCGCCATCGACACGCTGCAGACGATCTTCTCCGAGCAGGTGCCGGCCATCCCGCTGGGCGCCCACCCGCTGCTGGGTGAGTTCAACACGCGCAACTACGTCGGCTGGCCTTCGGAGGACGACACCTACGCGTCCGCCGACCCGACGCAGCCGAACATCGTGCAGATCCTCACGAAGCTGAAGCCCGCCGAGTAGGACCTCGACAGGCTCAGCCACCCACAGCCGGGACTTCGACAGGCTCAGCCACCCATCTGGGTCCCTGAGCCTGTCGAAGGGCCCGCCCCCACGAAGGACACCCCCATGCCAGACCCCCTGCTCACCGTGCGCGACTTCTCCGTCGTGTACGACGTCGATCCGCCCGTCGAGGCGGTGAAGAACGTGACCCTCGAACTGCAGCGCGGCGAGATCCTGGGCCTCGCCGGGGAGAGCGGATGCGGCAAGACCACGCTCGCCTACGGGGTGCAGCGCCTGCTGCGCGCTCCGGCCGTCATCACCGGCGGCAGCGTGACCTTCCACGACGTGACCGGCATCGACATCGACATCAACGCCCTGGACGTCGACGCGATGCAGCGATTCCGCTGGGACAAGGTGTCGATGGTGTTCCAGGGCGCGATGAACGCCCTAAACCCCGTCGCGACGATCGGCTCGCAGCTGGAGGACGTGTTCGAGATCCACCGCCCCGACATGAACCGCAAGCAGCGGCGTGCCGAGGCCGAGGAACTGCTCGAGATCGTCAAGGTCGGCCGTCAGCGTGTGCGCTCCTTCCCGCACGAGCTCTCCGGCGGCATGCGCCAGCGCGTCATGATCGCCATGGCCCTGGCGCTCCGTCCGCAGCTGATGGTCATGGACGAGCCGACGACCGCGCTCGACGTGCTGGTGCAGCGGGAGATCCTCAAGCAGATCTCTCAGCTGCGGCACGAGTTCGGCTTCTCGGTGATCTTCATCACCCACGACCTTCCGCTTCTGCTGGAGATCAGCGACCGGATCGCGATCATGCGCGAAGGAGAGATCATCGAGCTCGATACGGCAGAGCGCATCTGGACGCAGCCGGAGCACGAGTACACGAAGACCCTGTTGTCGTCGTTCCCCCGGCTCACCGGGGAGAGAGGGGTGCTGGTGCGATGACCACCCTCGAGTTCCGCAATGTCACGAAGGCGTACAACGTCCGAGGCGCCGGGCAGATCAAAGCCCTCGACGACGTGAGCTTCACCCTGACGTCCGGCCAGACGATCGGCCTGGTCGGCCAGTCCGGCAGCGGCAAGTCCACGATCGCGAAGATCCTCACCCAGCTCGAGACCCCGACCAGCGGCGAGGTGCTGCTCGACGGCAAGCCCATCCCGCGCCGCGGCAGGGGCCTGCGGAAGTACCGCCAGCAGTTGCGCATGGTGTTCCAGGACCCGTTCGCCTCGCTCAACCCGTACCACTCGATCCGCTACCACCTGGAGCGTCCGATCCGCCTCGACGACGTGGTGCCGAAGAAGGAGACCGAGAACGAGGTGCGTCGGCTCCTCGACCGGGTGCGCCTCGATGCGGACGCGGTGATCGACCGCCGCCCCCACGAGCTGTCGGGCGGCCAACGGCAGCGCGTTGCCATCGCCCGTGCCCTGGCCTCGCGTCCCTCGCTCCTCGTCGCCGACGAGCCGGTGTCGATGCTCGACGTCTCCATCCGGCTCGGCGTGCTGAACCTGCTCGCCGATCTGCAGCGCGAAGAGGGACTCGGTGTGCTCTACATCACGCACGACCTGGCGACCGCCCGGCACTTCAGCGACGAGATCATGGTCCTCAACCAGGGGCGCGTGGTCGAGTATGGAACCGCCGACGATGTGATCCTCAACCCGCAGGACCCGTACACCCGCGAGCTGCGCGCGGCCTCTCCCGATCCGGAGAAGCACTTCGCTGCAGCGGCATCGAACGGAGGCGCGCTGTGAGCTCCGCTCTCCCCCAGCTCGACGACAACGACCTCGTCGCCCGCGATGCCCTCGAGGTCGGCACCACGGCGACCACGGCAGAGCGCACCAGGCGGCCGGTGCCGTGGCGCTTCTTCGCCGGTCGCGCGGCGTTCTACCTGTTCACACTGTGGGCGGCGATCACGATCAACTTCTTCCTGCCCCGCCTCATGAAGGGCGACGCGGTCAGCTCGTACCTCGCGCGCAACCGCAACGTGAGCCCCGAGGCGGCAGACGCGCTGCGCGTGCTGCTCGGCATCGACACCGACAAGTCCATCTGGCAGCAGTACCTCGAGTACTGGGGGATGCTGCTGCGCGGCGACCTCGGCATCTCGACCCTGCACGGCCTGCGGCCGGTCGCCGAGGTGCTCGCCGCCGCCCTGCCCTGGACGCTCGGGCTGGTCGGCATCGCGACTATCATCTCCTTCGCGATCGGCACGCTGCTCGGAGCCGTCGTCGGATGGAAGCGGGGCAGCAGGCTCGACGCGATCATCCCGGTGACCACGTTCTTCAACACGATCCCGTACTTCTGGCTCGGACTCATCGCGATCGCGATCTTCTCCTCGACCCTGAAGTGGTTCCCGTCATCGCATGCCTACGACAAGGGGCAGTCGCCGGAATGGAGTCTCGACTTCATCGGCCAGGTGATCATGCACGGCACGCTCCCGGCGCTGACCATCGTGGTCGCCTCGCTCGGCGGATGGGTGCTCGGCATGCGCAACATGATGCTGACGGTGCTCGACGACGACTACATCACGGTCGCGCAGGCGAAGGGCATGCCCAACAAGCGGGTGCTCTGGGGCTATGCCGCTCGCAACGCGGTGCTGCCGCAGATCCAGAGCTTCGCGCTGTCGATCGGCTTCATCGTGGGCGGCACGATCGTGATGGAGATGGTGTTCAGCTATCCGGGTGTCGGCAAGCTGCTGCTCGACGCGACCAACGCCAAGGACTTCGCCCTCATGCAGGGCGTGTTCCTCGTGATCACGCTGTCTGTGCTCGTGGCCAACATCCTCGCCGATGTCGTCTACGCCTACCTCGACCCGCGCACGCGCCAGATGGAGTCCTGACATGACCGTTCCCACCACTGCAGCGACCACAGCGCCCGACGGATCGGCCGTTGTCTCCGGCATGCCCGAGACCGCCACGCTGCGCACCCCGTCGACGGGAGCGCCGCCGCGCAAGACGTTCTGGTCGCAGCTCGCGCAGGCGTTCGCGATGTTCCGCAACCCCAAGTCGATCGCCGGGCTCATCATCCTCGGGGTATTCGTGCTCATCGCGATCCTCGCTCCGTGGATCGCCCCGTACGGGCCGACCCAGAAGGACCGCACGGCGCTGCGTCAGCCGCCCTCCTGGGAGCACTGGCTGGGCACGACGCACATGGGCGAAGACGTGCTGAGCCAGATCATCTACGGCACCCGCGGTGTGATCGTCGTCGGATTCCTCGCGGCCTTCATCGCCACGATCATCGCGATCACGATCGGTGTGATCGCCGGCTACGTGCGCGGCTGGAAGAGCGAGTCGTTGTCGGCGCTGACCAACGTGTTCCTGGTGATCCCCGGCATCCCGCTGATCATCATCATCGCCTCGCAGTTCGAGAACCCGCCGCTGATCGTGATCGCCGCGGTGCTGGGGATAACCGGGTGGGCGTGGGGCGCCCGGGTGCTGCGCGCGCAGACCATGTCGTTGCGCAACCGCGACTTCATCCAGGCCGCGCGCGCGAACGGCGAGCCGCTGCGCCGCATCATCACGGTCGAGATGCTCCCGAACCTCATGGCGCTCATCGCCTCGAGCTTCGTCGGGACCGTGACGGCGGCCATCCTCGGTCTCACGACGCTGGCCTTCATCGGGGTGATCCCGGTGAGCAACCTCAACTGGGGGACCATCCTGTTCTGGGCGCAGCAGAACGGTGCGTTCCCGCGACTGTGGTGGTGGTACGTGCCGGCCGGGCTCTGCATCGCGATCATCGGCGTCGCGCTCTCGCTCATCAACTTCGGCATCGACGAGTACGTCAACCCGCGACTGCGCTCGGCGGGCGAGCGGGCCAGGGCGATGAAGAAGAAGGGGCTGAACGTGAACGACGCCGTCACCGCCGTCCGCAGCGTGCCCCTGCCGAAGAAGGCTCCCGATCCCGTAACGTCGGCGACCTCGTCCGACCTCTCCGGGCCCGGCGACGCCTCGACGACCCCGACACCGAACACGAACCAGAACACGAAGTGATGACCTCTCAGACTCTGACCACGCAGCTCCCGTACCAGGACCCCGCTCTCCCGATCCCCGAGCGCGTGGCCGACCTCCTCAGCCGCATGACGCTGGAGGAGAAGGTCGGGCAGATGCTTCAGCTCGACGCTCGCGACGACATCGACGACCACATCGCGCGGCGCCATGCGGGCTCGATCCTGCACACCTCGCCCGAGCGCATCCTGCGAGCGAACGAGCTCACGGCGCAGACCCGGCTCCGCATCCCGCTCCTGGTGGGGGAGGACTGCATCCACGGGCACTCATTCTGGCCGGGGGCGACGATCTACCCGACGCAGCTCGGCATGGCCGCGTCGTGGGACTCCGCGCTCGTCGAACGCGTCGCCCGTGCGACGGCCGAGGAGGTCGCGGTCACCGGCATCCACTGGACGTTCTCGCCCGTGCTGTGCATCGCCCGCGATCTGCGCTGGGGTCGCATCGACGAGACCTTCGGTGAAGACCCGTTCCTGATCGGCGAACTGGCTTCGGCCATGGTGCGCGGCTATCAGGGTGACGGACTCGACGACCCCACGGCCATCCTCGCGACCGCCAAGCACTTCGCCGGGTACTCCGAGACCCAGGGCGGGCGCGACGCGAGCGAGGCCGACATCTCCCGCCGCAAGCTGCGCTCGTGGTTCCTGCCGCCGTTCGAGCGCGTCGCCCGCGAGGGCTGCCGCACGTTCATGCTCGGCTACCAGACCACTGACGGCGTGCCGATCACCACCAACGACTGGCTGCTCAGCGACGTGCTGCGCGGCGAGTGGGGCTACACCGGCACGCTCATCACCGACTGGGACAACGTCGGTCGCATGGTGTGGGAGCAGCGGATCCAGCCCGACATCACGCACGCGGCCGCGGCTGCCGTGCGGGCTGGGAACGACATGATCATGACCACGCCCGGCTTCTTCGAGGGAGCGCTGGATGCCGTGGCGAAGGGCATGCTCGCCGAGGACGCCTTCGACGCCGCCGCCGCCCGCATCCTTACGCTGAAGTTCGAGCTGGGGCTCTTCGAGAACCCGCGCCTTCCTAGCACCGCGCTCGACACCGTGGTGGGCAGCGTGGAGCACGCGGAACTGAACCTCGAGGTCGCCCGCCGCTCGCTCGTGCTGCTCGAGAACGACGGCGTGCTGCCGCTCGACCCCGCGTCCGCGCTGAAGGTCGCGGTCACCGGCCCCCTCGCCGACGACGCGCAGACGCAGCTCGGCGACTGGGCCGGCGGCTCCGGTCAGGCGGGATGGCTCGACGGTCAGCCTCGCGAGATGATCACGACCGTGCTCGACGGCCTGCGGACGATCGACGGCTGGAGCGTCACCCACGCCCGCGGTGCCGACATCCTCACGCTCGAGGAAGATCCGCAGGGTCCGTTCTTCCCCGACAAGCAGCCGCGTCCGCCGGTGGTGAGGGCCTGCGAGCCCGACGCCGCTCTGATCGCGGAGGCCGTCTCGGCCGCATCCGACTCGGACGTCGTCGTGGCGGTCGTGGGCGATCGGATCGAGCTCGTCGGCGAGGGCCGCTCCACTGCGACCCTCGAGCTCATCGGCGGGCAGAACGCCTTGATCGATGCGCTCATCGCGACCGGGAAGCCCGTCGTGATCGTGCTGCTCGCCTCGAAGCCGCTCGTGCTCCCGGCGTCCGCATCGAAGGCGGCAGCGGTGATCTGGGCGGCGAACCCCGGCATGCAGGGTGGGCGCGCGCTGGCTGACATCATCTCCGGGGCAGCAGAGCCGTCTGGGCGCCTGCCGATCTCGTTCGCCCGCCACGTAGGCCAGCAGCCGACGTACTACAACCAGATCCGCGGACAACACGGCGACCGCTACGCGGACCTCACGCAGTCGCCCGCCTGGGCGTTCGGAGAAGGTCTGTCGTACACCACCGTGGAGTACTCCGACCTCGTGCTGGAGGAGACCTCGCTGGCGGAGTCCGACACGATCGTCGGGCACGTCACGGTGTCGAACACGGGGGAACGGCCTGCACGCGAGACGGTGCAGGTCTACGTGCGCGACTCGGTGACGAGCGTGAGCTGGACCGACAAGGAGCTCAAGACCTTCCGTCAGGTCGACGTCGCCCCGGGGGAGTCCGTGCGGGTGCGCCTGGAGCTGCCGGTGTCCGACTGCACGATCGTCGACGCCGCGGGCACGCGTCTGGTCGAGGCCGGCACGTTCGAGCTGCTGGTGGGCCCGAGCTCCCGCGACGAGGTGCTGCTCTCCGCGGACTTCGAGGTGCGCTGAGCCGCTCCCTGTCGAGACCCACTCTCCTCGCCCAGACCCACTCCCGCCGGCGCATGCGGCGATGGGTCTCGGCGGCGGGAGTGGGTCTCGCGGCGTTCGCAGGCGAGTGGGTCAGTCCTGCAGGCGGTGCGGGCCGGCGCCCTGAGTGCCGAGCGCGTCGTCGGGGTTGAGCAGGCCGCAGGCCTTCATCGACAGGCAGCCGCAGCCGATGCATCCGGTGAGTTCGCGTTCGAGCCGTTCGATGCCTTCGCGGCGTTTCTCCAGCTCGCGCTTCCAACGTCGGGAGGCCCGCTGCCAGTCCTCGTGGCTCGGGGTCTCGGTCAGTGGCACGTCGGCGAAGGCCGTCTGCACGTCGGAGAGCGGGATGCCGAGGCGCTTCGCGACCGTGATGAGTGAGACGCGGCGCAGCATGTGCCGTGCATAGCGGCGCTGGTTGCCCGGCGTGCGGGTCGACGCGATGAGGCCGAGGCCCTCGTAGAAGTGCAGCGCGGAAGCGGCGACCCCCGTGCGTCGGGTCATCTCGCCGATCGTGAGCGGTTCGTCGGGTGCATGCGGACTCATCCGGCCGCCTTTCCTTCGATTTGACCTCAAGTGTACTTGAGGTTTTACGGTAGTCATGTGGCCCGGCAAGGGCTGATCGACCCGAACGAGGACAGCGTGACCCGAACGAAGACCCTGCGATGACCTATGTGATCGCCCTGCCGTGCGTCGATGTGAAGGACAAGGCCTGCATCGACGAGTGCCCTGTCGACTGCATCTACGAGGGCGAACGCTCGCTCTACATCCACCCCGACGAGTGTGTGGACTGCGGCGCCTGCGAGCCGGTGTGCCCGGTCGAGGCCATCTTCTACGAAGACGATCTGCCCGATGAGTGGCAGGACTATTACAAGGCCAACGTCGAGTTCTTCGACGAGATCGGGTCTCCCGGCGGTGCCGCGAAGACGGGCACGCTGACGTTCGATCACCCGATCATCGCCGCGCTCGCGCCCCAGGGGGAGCACACATGACCGCCGCCGGATCACCCCCCGTGGAGCCGCGCATCGCCATCGTGGGGGCGGGCCCTGCGGGCATCTACGCCGCTGACATCCTGCTCGACCGTGTCCCCACCGCAGCGATCGACCTGTTCGAGAAGCTCCCGGCGCCGTACGGTCTCGTCCGCTACGGCGTCGCGCCCGACCATCCCCGCATCCGGAAGATCACCGACGCCCTGCACGAGGTGCTCGTGAACCCACGCATCCGGTTGCGGTGCAACGTCGAGATCGCCCGTGACGTCGAGATCGACGAGCTGCGTGCCGCATACGACGGAGTGATCGTGGCGACGGGTGCCGACCTCGACGTCGCGCTCGACATCCCCGGCATAGATCTCCCCGGCTCGTTCGGCGCCGCCGACTTCGTGGCCTGGTACGACGGGCACCCCGATGCACCGCGCACCTGGCCGCTCGCCGCCGAGTCGGTCGCCGTGCTCGGGGCCGGCAACGTGGCGCTGGATGTCACGAGGATCCTGGCCAAGCACGCCTCGGCGCTGACCCACACCGACGCCCCTGATGCCGTGCTCGACCAGCTCGTGGCCAGCCCGTTGCGCGATGTGCACCTCTTCGCTCGGCGAGGACCGGCCGACGTGCGCTTCTCGGCCATGGAGTTGCGCGAGCTCGCCGAGCAGGACGACGTCGATGTGATCGTCGACCCCGAAGAACTCGCTCTCGACGAGCACGCCGAGCGGATGGTCGCGCAGTTCTCGCAGCGGCGCATCATCGTGCGCACCATGACCGAATGGGCCGCCGTCGACCCCGCGACGCGCACGGCCTCGCGCCGCATACACCTGCACCTGCGGCAACGCCCGGTGCGGCTGTTGGGGACCGACTCCGTGACCGGCATCGAGATGGAGCGCACCGCGTCAGACGAGCTCGGTCGCATGGTCGGCACCGGCGAGCTGCTGCACTACGACGTCGGAGCGGTCTACCGTGCCGTGGGATATCGATCGACGCCCGTGCCTGGGATGCCGTTCGACACTACGCTCGGAGTCGTGCCGCACATCGAAGGTCGAGTCGTCGACGCGGAGGGCGTCCCGATCCCCCGGCTGTACGCCACGGGCTGGATCAAGCGCGGGCCGGTCGGACTCATCGGCTCGACCAAGTCGGACGCCGCGCAGACCATCGGCCACGTCGTCGACGACCTCGGATCGGTCGAGCTGGAAGCGCGTGACGACGATCCGATCGCCCACCTGTCGCACGCGGTCGACCTCGATGGCTGGCTGCGGATCGATGCCGCGGAGCGTGGGGCGGGAGCAGCCCGTGGCCGTGAGCGGACGAAGATCGTCGAGCGCGAGGAAATGCTGACGCATGCGAAGCAGGAACAGATGATGGAGGCCGGTCGATGACCGCGACACCCGTGCCCACCCCGATCGGCGAAGGGCTCAAGGCCGCGTTCCGCACGCATCCCGCCGGCGTCGCGATCATCACCGCGAGCACTCCGGACGGGCCGGTCGGCCTCACGGCGTCGAGCGTCGCCTCGGTGGCGGTCGACCCCGCGGCGATCGTGTTCTCCGTGACCAGGGCGACGGGGTCCGCGGGAGCGATCCTCGGAGCGGACACCTTCGTGGTGCATCTGATCGACGACGAGCACTCCGACCTTGCGCAGAGCTTCGCGGTCAGCGGCTCCGAGCGCTTCACCCCCGAGCAGGGGTGGGCGACGCTGCCGACCGGAGAACCGCACCTCCCCGAGGCCAGGGCGGCGCTGCGGTGTCGCACCATCGAGACCGTCGCAGTGGGGTCGTCGACCGTGGTCATCGCCGAGGTCATCGAGGTGCTGCCCGGTCCGTCCGGGCGTCCTCTGGTCTACCTCGACCGCCGATTCCACTCGCTCCCGCACGACCCCGAGCACTGATCCGCACCCACCGATAGCACCATCGAAAGGAAGCACAATGTCCACTCTCTACACGCTCCCCGAGCTCCCGTACGACTACTCCGCGCTCGAGCCGCACATCTCCGGCAAGATCATGGAGCTGCACCACTCCAAGCACCACCAGGCGTACGTGACCGGCGCGAACACCGCGCTCGAGCAGCTCGCCACCGCACGCAGCGCCGGCGACCTCGCGAACGTCAACAAGCTCGAGAAGGACCTCGCGTTCAACCTCGGCGGCCACATCAACCACTCCGTCTTCTGGCAGAACCTCTCGCCCGAGGGCGGCGGCGCTCCGGAGGGCGAGCTCGAGGCCGCGCTCGTCGACGCATTCGGATCGATCGATGCGTTCCGGGCGCACTTCACCGCGACCGCGCTCGGTGTGCAGGGATCGGGCTGGGCCGTGCTCGCCTGGGACAGCGTGGGCGCCCGCCCCGTGATCTTCCAGCTCTTCGACCAGCAGGGGAACGCACCGCTCGGCGTCACCCCGCTGCTGCAGCTCGACGTCTGGGAGCACGCCTACTACCTCGACTACCTCAACGTGCGCGCCGACTACGTCAAGGCGTTCTGGAACCTGGTGAACTGGCCTGACGTGCAGCGCCGCTTCGAGGCTGCTCGCACGGCGACCGAGGGCCTCATCGTCGCGAGCTGATCGGTGACGACGGCTCGCCTCGACCTACAGGAGGCGGGCCGTCGTCCCGCGCACGTTCAGCTCGTACGGAAGTGCAGACGGGATGTGCACGGCATCCGGGGTGGCGAGCTTGGCAAGCACCGCATCCGCTGCCCGCTCGCCCTGCCCGAGCGGGAACTGATCGACCGTGGTCAGGCGGAAGAACTCGCCGAGCTCGTGCCCGTCGATGCCGACGATCGACAACTCCTCCGGCACGTTGAAGCCGAGGTCGCGCGCGGCGAGGATCGCCCCGATCGCCATCTCATCCGACGCCGCGAAGACCGCGGTCGGGCGGGGGCCCGGCCTGCCGAGCAGCTGCTTCGCCGCCCGGTAGCCGCCCTCCACCGTGAAGTCGGCTGGTTCGAGGAAGGCGTGGTTCAGCGGGATCCCTGCCGTGGCGAGTGCCTTCTCGAAGCCCAGACGGCGGTTGGTCGGGATGTGGAAGTCGATGTCGAACTCGGGGTTGGCTCCGATGTGCGCGATGTCGGTGTGGCCGAGGCTGATCAGATGCTCGGTGGCCAACTGCGCGACGGCGACGTCATCGACGGTCATGGTGTCGAGCTTCGGGTTCGGACCGCCGATCGCGATCACGGGGAGTCCGAGGTCGAGCAGGTACTGCGTCTCGTCCTCGTCGAGCTCGATCGACACCGCGATCACGGCGTCCACGCGCTGCCGTCGCAGGAAGGTGTCGAACACGTGTCGGCGCACGTCCTTGTCGGCGGTGATGTTGTACAGCGTGATGTCGTAGCCCTCGCGCATCAGCGCGGCCGAGACGCCGGAGAGCACCGTGCTGAAGAACCACCGGTCGAGGAACGGGACGATGACCCCGACGTTGCGGGTGCGACCCGATGCCAGGCTCGACGCACGGGACGACACCACGTAGCCGAGAGTCTGCGCTGCGGCCTGCACCCTCTCCTTCGCGGATTCGGACACGTGGCCGCGACCGCTCAGTGCGCGCGAGACGGTCGCGGTGGAGACTCCGGCGAGCCGGGCGACCTCATCGATGCTGGCCATGGTTCCTCTGTCGAAAAGCTCCGGTCGCGGTGTGTGTCGCTTCACGCGGGCGTGGGCGACGACAACCGCGACCGGAGGGTGTCAGGCGTGGGTCGCGGTGGTGTACCAGACGGCCGTGTCGACCGGGATCGCGGCTCCTTCGAAGGGCTGGCTCTGCAGCAACACCAAGGCGTCGGCCGGCAGCTCGACGGGGGCGGTACCGAGGTTCGCGACCACGTGCACGTCACCACGACGGAACGCGACCGCCTCGGGACCGGCGTCCTCCCACACCAGAGAGCCGCTGCCGAAGCCGTGCTCACGCCGTCCGGCCAGCAGGCGCTTGTACAGCGCGAGCGTCGACGCCGGGTCGACCTCTTCCACGTCGCGCGCGTAGGTCGCCCAGTCGGCGGGCTGGGGAAGCCACGACAGTCCGGTGTCGTTGAAGCCGAAGGCCGGAGCCTCTGCGTTCCAGGGCAGCGGCACGCGGCATCCGTCACGTCCGTAGCGTGCGCCGTTCGTGCGGAACCACGTCGGGTCCTGACGGTACTCGTCCGGGATCTCCATCGCCTCGGGCAGCCCGAGCTCTTCGCCCTGGTAGAGGTAGGAGGAACCGGGCAGAGCCAGCATCAGGGTCGTCGCAGCGCGAGCGCGAGCCAGTCCGGTCGCGGTGTCCGGCTTGTCAGGGGTGTTCGGTCCGATGCCCTCGCCCTGGGGGTTGTCGGAGGTGAGTGCGAGGCGCGTCGCGTGGCGCACCACATCGTGGTTCGACAGCACCCACGTGCTCGGGGCGCCGACCTCACCGAACGCGTCCAGCGACTCGCGGATCACGTCGCCGAGCTTCTTCGCGTCCCACTCCGTCATCAGGTACGGGAAGTTGAAGGTCTGGTGCATCTCGTCCGGGCGCACCCAGAGCGCGGTCTGCTTGAGGGTGGGCATCCAGGCCTCGCCGCACAGGGCGCGGTCGCCGTCGTACTCGGCGAGCACCTTGTGCCAGTCGCGGTAGATCTCGTGCACGCCGTCCTGGCCCCAGTACGGCACGTTCGACTCGCCGCCGCCCATGGAGTCCGCGTCGGTCGGGGGCGTGTAGTCGGGCAGGCCCTCGGTCTTGATCATGCCGTGGGCCACGTCCACACGGAAGCCGTCGACACCGCGGTCGAGCCAGAAGCGCAGGATCGAGCGGAACTCCTCCTGCACCTCCTCGTTGTTCCAGTCGAAGTCGGGCTGCGTCGCGTCGAAGATGTGCAGGTACCACTGGCCGGGGGTTCCGTCGGCCTCGGTCACGCGCTGCCACATGCCGCCGCCGAACACCGACTCCCAGTTGTTCGGCGGGAGCTCGCCGTTCTCGCCCTTGCCGTCGCGGAAGATGTAGCGCGCGCGCTCGGGGCTGCCAGGTGCGGCCTTCAGTGCCTCCTGGAACCAGGGGTGCTGGTCGGACGAGTGGTTGGGGACGAGGTCGACGATCACGCGGATGCCGCGGGCGTGCGCAGCCTCGAGCATGTCGTCGAAGTCGCCCAGCGTGCCGAACAGCGGGTCGACGTCGCGGTAGTCGGCCACGTCGTAGCCGGCGTCGCGCTGCGGGCTCGTCATGAAAGGACTGAGCCAGATCGCGTCGACGCCGAGCTCCTGCAGGGCATCGAGCCGGCTCGTGATGCCCGGCAGGTCGCCGATGCCGTCACCCGAGGCGTCCGCGAAGGAGCGGGGGTAGATCTGGTAGATGACGGCGCTGCGCCACCACTCGGAACCGGGGGCTGCGATCTGCTCAAGCTGTGCCATGGGAACAGGCTAGTGCAAACGCTTACATTCATGCCAGGGCGGGGATCGAATCGGTTCGGCGTGCCCGACTTCCCCGGACCGCCCTGGCCGTTTGCATGACCGTTCCCCGCGTGCATGAGCGTCCCGGCTGTCCGAGTCATGCATCCGTCACAGGATCATGCAGGTGCCACCCGCACTTCCGCCCGCCCCGGGAGTATGGTGAGGCATCCGACGAGTGGAGGCTGTCATGGTTCCCGAGATCAACTACTGGGCGGTCCTGCTGGCCACCGCATCGAGCATGGTCGTCGGCTCGATCTGGTACGCGCCGAAGGTGTTCGGCACACGCTGGTCGAAGCTCGCGAACGTCGACATGGACCGGCCTGCCGCGACGGCGGTGTGGCCCATCGTCACCACCGTCATCGTGAGCTTCATCACGGCCTGGGTCCTCGCCGGTGCCTCGTCGATCGCCTGGCACTTCTACGGCGGATCCTTCTTCTGGGGAACGATCGTCACCGCGGTCACGCTGTGGGCCGGGTTCACGGCCGCACGCTTCATCACCCATGACGCTTTCGAGGGGCGATCGACCCGACTCACCACGCTCAACATCGCGCATGAGCTGGTCACGGTCGTGGTCATGGCACTGCTCATCGGCGTGTGGCCGCCGGCCCTCGCCTCCTGATCGCCCTGAGCGTCACGGGGTCGGCATGCCGCCGTTCACGTTCAAGGTCTCCCCGGCCACGTAGCTCGACTCCGCCGAGGCGAGGAACACGTATGCGGGAGCGAGCTCGGCCGGCTGTCCCATGCGCCCGAGGGGTGTGTCCTTCCCGAACTCGGGGAGCTTGTCCTGCGGCTGTCCGTCGCTGGGCTGCAGGGGCGTCCAGATCGGCCCCGGTGCTACGGCGTTCACGCGGATGCCCTTCGGCGCGAGCTGTTCCGCGAGGCCCTTGGAGAAGGCGTTGATCGTGGCCTTCGTCGAGGCGTAGTCCACCAGGATGCCGGAGGGCGAGTAGGCCTGGATCGACGTGGTGTTGATGATCGTCGAGCCCGCGGGGAGATGAGGCAGGGCCGCCTTGGTGATCCAGAACATCGCGTAGACGTTGGTCTTGAAGGTGTCGTCGAACTGCTCGTCCGTGATGTCGGTCAGCGACTCCTGATACACCTGCTTGCCGCCGTTGTTGACGACGACGTCGAGGCCGCCCAGCTTCTCGACCGCCTCGGCGACGAGGGCACGGCAGTACTCCGGGTCGCGCAGGTCGCCGGGGATGGTGGCGACCGTCGCGCCGGCCTCCCGCAGGATCTCGGCGATCCGGCTCGCGTCCTCTTCCTCCTGCGGCAGGTACGAGATCGCGACATCGGCGCCCTCACGGGCGAACGCGATCGCGGTGGCAGCGCCGATGCCGGAGTCGCCGCCCGTGATCAGGGCCTTGCGTCCGGTCAGGCGCCCGGTGCCGCGGTAGGACTCCTCGCCCAGGTCGGCGCGCGGGGTGAGATCCGCGTCGAGTCCCGGCTCCGGCATGTGCTGCTTCCGCGGTTCGATGTCGGAGTAGAGCGCGGACGGGTCGGTGAAGGTGTACTGGTCGCGGGACATGGGCGATCCTTTCGAGGCTGTTCGGGGCGGGGTGACCATGCTGAGCGCCGAGCCTGGATCGCGCAAACGCCTTGCACGGGGATGACCCGTGCGCTACGAGAGGCGGGCATCGTCATCCCGTGGCGAAGTATGGCCGAAAGACACTTCACCGATCGACCGCTGTCATGACAGGCTTCGCATCGTCCCCCGTGTCACCCGTGCGTCCCGCCCGCGGGGGCTGTCGCCTTCGAGAGGTCACGATGTCCGGTTCTGCCCGCCGATCCGCCCCCTGGGTGACCGTCGCCGCGCTCGTCGTCGGCGCCGTGCTCGTGGGTGCTGCGCCTGCGGTGTCGGATGCCTTCGCGGCGCGAGCCGACACCCCGGCGGACCCGGTCGCGGACCCGGCAGCCTCGGTCGCGCTGGCGTACGAGTTCCTGGACGCGCGCACCGACGAGTTCTGCGACGGGGATGGCCGCTGTCTGCCGCGAAGCTACGAGGGTGGCTTCTTCACGACTCCGACCTGGGATTTCACGCCCTCCTTCGTCTACGACGACGCCCTCGTGATCATCGCCTACACCGCCCGCGGCCTTCCGGACGACCTCCGGCGCGCACGGGCGATCGGCGACGCCCTCCTCTTCGTGCAGGAGAACGATCCGATCGGCGACGGGCGCACCAGAGCGTCGTACGAGCCGCACGGCATCCGTCAGGGGCGGGTGGAGATCACGGGAGCCGGCGCCTTCACCGGAAACCAGGCCTGGGTCGGGCTGGCCCTCGCCCGTCTCGCACACGCGACAGGGGACTCCCGATATCTCGACGGCGCGGTTCGGATCGGTGAATGGATCCAGGACCACACGGCGGACATGACCAGGGCGCCCTACGGCTACACCGGCGGTCAGCTCGAAGACGGCACTTCGCTGACGTGGAAGTCCACCGAGCACAACAGCGACATCGCCGGCTTCTTCACCCAGCTCGGCCAGCTCACCGGCGCCCGGGTCTGGACTGATCGGGCGGCGGTCGCCGCGGACTTCGTCGCCGCCATGCAGAGCGCAGACGGCCACGTGAACACCGGCACGGGCCTGGACGGCTCGACGATCAACACCCGTCCGATCCCGCTGGACGCCCAGACCTGGAGCTCCCTCGCCACGGGCGACCCACGCTACGGTGCGGCGCTCGACTGGACGCTCGCCAACCTGCTGGCAACGGATGGTCCGTACACGGGGCCGTCGATCAGTGAGGTCGATACGTCCAAGGCGTGGTTCGAGGGCAGTGGGCACCTCGCGCTCGCACTCACGCTGCGTGACGGCGACGGCGACCGTGCTGAGACGCTTCTGAGCAGTATCCGGCTTGCGCAGCGCGATGCACCGAACGGCGATGGCAAGGGGATCGTCGCCACGTCGAGCGACGGCCTCGACTCCGGTTTCGGTGACCTGTACTACGCCAGCCTGCACACCGGCTCGACCGCCTGGTACCTGCTCGCAGCGGTCGGCGACAACCCGTTCGCCCTTCCGGTCGACTGAACAGACCGACCTGAACCGGTCGGCGGCGTCGAGCCGGTCCGATTCGCGGTACGGAGGCTAGGCGGCGACGCGGGCGACCGCGGCGATCGCGCTCGTGAAGAAGTCGACACCGTCGACTCCGCTGCGCATCGCGGCCGCGGTGTCGGGACCGAAGCCGGCCTCGGTGGCGTGCTCGGGGTGCGGCATCAGGCCGACGACGTTGCCCGCTTCGTTGGTGAGGCCGGCGATGTCGCGCAGTGATCCGTTCGGGTTGACCCCGGCGTAGCGGAACGCCACCAGACCATCGCCCTCGATGCGATCGAGCGTCTGCTCGTCGGCGATGTAGCCGCCGTCGGCGTTCTTCAGCGGGATCACGATCTCCTGCCCGGTGCGGAACGCATTGGTCCACGCGGTGTCGGAGTTCTCGACCGTGAGCTTCTGGTCGCGCCGCACGAAGTGCTGGTGGTTGTTGCGGATCAGGCCGCCCGGCAGCAGGTGCGCCTCGACCAGCATCTGGAAGCCGTTGCAGATGCCGAGCACGGGCATGCCCTTGGCCGCAGCATCCTTGACCTCGCTCATGATCGGCGAGAGCGCGGCGATCGCGCCGGCGCGGAGGTAGTCGCCGTAGCTGAAACCACCCGGCAGGACGAGCGCGTCGACGCCTTCGAGGTCATGCGATCCGTGCCACAGGGCGACGGGCTCGGCGCCGGCGATGCGGACGGCGCGCTGTGCGTCGCGGTCGTCGAGCGAGCCCGGGAAGGTGATGACGCCGATGCGGACGGTCACTCCGCGACCTCGATGCCGACGACGTCCTCGATCACGGAGTTGGAGAGCACCTCGTCGGCGATGCGCTTGGCCTCAGCGAGAACCTCGTCGGTGACCTCGCCCTCGACGGTGAGCTCGAAACGCTTGCCGATGCGGACGTCGGTGAAGCCCTCGACGCCGAGACGGGCGAAGGCGCCGGAGACGGCTTTGCCCTGCGGGTCGAGCAGTTCGGGCTTGGGCATGACGTCGACGACGATGGTGGGCATGACGGCTCCAAGAGTCGCGGGCGGAGGGGCGCACCCAGTCTACTGCCCTCGCCGCATCCGCTCGGCGCCGTGGAGGAGTCAGGCGGAGTGGAAGACGGTGTGGAGGTCGCCGACCGCTTCGCGGCCGCCGAGGCCGTCGATCTCGAACAGCACGGAGATGCCGATCACGTGGCTGCCGAGGCGCTCGACCAGTTCGCGACCGGCGGCGAGAGTTCCTCCGGTCGCGAGCACATCGTCGATCAGCAGCACCCGCGAGCCGGCGGGCAGGTCGTCGTGCATCTCGATCGTGGCGGTGCCGTACTCGAGCGCATAGTCGACGGACGCCGCGGGCCTGGGCAGCTTGCCGGCCTTGCGGATCGGGATCAGGCCGACGCCTGCGGCGATGGCGGCGGCGCTGGCGAGGATGAAGCCGCGCGCCTCGATGCCCGCGATCACGTCGAACTGTCCGGCGAAGGGCTCGATGATCGCCTCCGTCGTCACGCGGAGGGCCTCGGCATCGGCGAGAAGAGGCGTGATGTCGCGGAAGATGATGCCCGGCTGAGGGTAGTCCGGCACGTTGCGGATCAGGGCTTCGGCACGGACGAGGGCGGGGGAGAGGGTGGCGTCGGGCACTGCCCAAGGGTACCGCCGGTGCGCGACTCCTCAGAAACACCGGCCCCGCTCCCCGCGAGGGGCCCGAGGCGGTGCCAGGAGCGAATTCTTGAGGAGCTGTGCACGGCCCCGGGCCCGCACCGGCGCGGCTTGACACGCGTGGGAGCGCTCCCATAGAGTGACTGCTCAACGCGTGGGAGCGCTCCCACGCGTCCCGAAGCACCACACCGCACGACCACCACAAAGGAGTGAACTGTGAACACACGTGCCCGCCACCGGATCCTCGCGATCGCCGCCGTGGCCTCCGCATCCGCCCTCGCCCTCGCCGGCTGCTCCGGCGACAACGGCGGCAGCGGTGACGCGAACGGCGACGAAGAGGTCACACTGACCGTGACCACGTTCGGAACCTTCGGCTACGAAGACCTCTACAAGGAGTACGAGAAGGCGCACCCGAATGTGAAGATCGAGGCGACGAACATCGACACCGGCGGCAACGCCCGCACCGATGCCTTCACCAAGATCGCTGCCGGCTCCGGTCTCAGCGACGTCGTCGCGATCGAAGAGGGCTGGCTCGGCGCGATCATGGACGTCTCGGACACCTTCGTCGACCTGCGTGACTACGGCATCGAAGACCGCAAGGACGATTGGGTCGACTGGAAGTACGGCCAGGCCACCGACGCCGAGGGCCGCGTGATCGGCTACGGCACCGACATCGGCCCGAGCGGCATCTGCTACAACGGCGCCGCGTTCGAGGCCGCCGGCCTCCCGAGCGACCGCGAGTCGGTGGCCGAGCTGCTGAACGGCGACTGGGCGAACTACTTCAAGGTCGGAGCCGACTACACCGCGAAGACCGGCAAGGCCTGGTACGACCACTCCGGCTTCGTCTGGAACGCCATGGTGAACCAGCTCGACGAGGGCTACTACACGAGCGACGGCAAGCTGAACGTCGAGGACAACGCCGAGCTCAAAGAGCGCTTCGAGCAGCTCGGGGCCGCGACCGAGGGCGGCCAGTCGGCCGCGCAGACGGCCTGGGACTGGAACGGCGGCAAGTCGTTCGTCGACGGCACCTTCGCCACCTTCGTCTGCCCGGGCTGGATGCTCGGTGTGGTGCAGGGTCAGGTCGAGGCCGGCGGCGGTGACGCATCGACCGGATGGGACTTCGCCGACGTGTTCCCCGGAGGTGCGGCCAACTGGGGCGGCGCGTTCCTGTCGATCCCGGAGTCGTCGCAGCACAAGGAGGCGGCGGCCGAGCTGGCCGACTGGCTGACCCAGCCCGAGCAGCAGGTGAAGCAGTCCGCTGCGGCGGGCAACTTCCCCTCGACGATCAAGGCGCAGGAGACTCTCGCGGCCGACGCGACGCCGAACGCGTTCTTCAACGACGCTCCCACCGGCGCGATCCTCGCCGAGCGTGCCAAGGGAGTCGTCGCGCAGTTCAAGGGCGCCGACGACTCGGTCATCCAGGAGAACGTCTTCGGGCCGGCGCTCAGCAGCCTCGACCGCGGTGACACCGACACCCAGGGCGCCTGGGACCAGGCCATTGGCCTGCTGAACGACCTCGTCGGCTGATCATCTCCGCTCCGACAGGCTCAGCGACCCCGCAGATCGGGGGGCTGAGCCTGTCGGAGCCCCGGCAAAGGACCCTCATGACTCTCACCGCACCGCCGGCGCAGCAGCAGCGCACCGCATCCGCGACCTCGGACGCCCCGGCGAAACGCTCCTGGCGCCACCGCCTCTCCCGGTTCGACCAGAACGCCTCGCCGTACTTCTACATCTCGCCGTTCTTCCTGCTGTTCGGGCTGGTCGGCCTGTTCCCGCTGCTCTACACGGTCTGGGTGGCCGTGCACGAGTGGGACCTGCTCAAGGGCGAGGGGGAGTTCGTCGGCGTCGGCAACTTCGCCAAGATCCTCGGCGATGCCATGTTCTGGAACTCGATCGGCAACACCCTGAGCATCTTCCTGCTCTCCGCGATCCCCCAGCTCGCGGTCGCGCTGGTGATCGCCTACCTCCTCGACCGCGGGCTGCGCGCCCCGACGTTCTGGCGCATGAGCGTGCTCATCCCGTTCGTGGTCACCCCTGTCGCGGTCGCCATCATCTTCTCGAGCATCTTCAACGAGGCCGACGGCCTGGCGAACAACCTGCTCAACCTCATCGGCATCGCAGACCAGGAGTGGAAGCACAACACCGCCCTGTCGCACATCGCGATCGCCGTGATGGTGAACTTCCGCTGGACGGGCTACAACGCCCTCATCCTGCTCGCCGCGATGCAGGCCGTGCCGCGCGACCTGTACGAGTCCGCCGCCCTCGACGGGGCCGGTGCCGCTCGCCGCTTCTTCTCCATCACGATTCCCACGATCCGTCCCACCCTGATCTTCGTGATCATCACCGCGACGATCGGCGGCTTGCAGATCTTCGCAGAGCCGCGTCTG
>NZ_LSJW01000088.1:0-3182 GCF_001557335.1 Microbacterium sp. CCH5-D1 | reverse complement strand
TGCCTCTGCTGGCCAAGCCGAGACCCGACGAGCGGGTCTACCCGCCGGGGCCCTGAGCAGTCTCAGGCCAGTGCAGTCTCAGGCCAGTGCAGTCTCAGGCCAGTGCAGTCTCAGGTCAGTGCACCGACAGCCCGCCGTCGACGAACAGCGAGTGACCGGTGACGTAGCCCGATCCTGCCCCGGCCAGGAACACCGCCGCACCCGCGAAGTCGCTCGGCAGACCGTTGCGTCCGATCATCGTGCGGGCCGCGAGCTCGGCGACCTTCTCCGGGTCCTGTTGCAGGCGGGCGTTCAACGGCGTGAGCACGAACCCCGGCACCAGCGTGTTGCTCGTGACGCCCGTCCCGCCCCAGGCCTCGGCCTCCGAGCGCATGAGCGACTCCACGGCACCCTTCGACGCACCGTACACACCGCTGCCCACGAAGGCCCGGTGCGCCTGCTGGGAGCTGATGTGGATGAGGCGGCCGTATCCGCGTGCGGCCATGCCCTTCGCGAAGTGCTGGCCGAGCAGGAACGGTGCGAGCGCGTTGACCGTCATCGTGGCGTCCCAGTCTTCTTCGGTGATGTCGGGGAAGGGCGGCCGGATGTTGATGCCTGCCGAGTTGACGAGGATGTCCGGTTCCCCGAAGGGCTCGACAGCCGCTGCGGCGACGGCGTGGATTCCCTGCCTCGTGCTGAGATCGCCGACGACACCGGTCGCCCGGCAGCCGAGCGCACGCAGCTCATCGACGGTCTCGCTGATGCGTTCCTCACCGCGGGCGACCACGACCGTGGCCGCGCCGGCACGAGCGAGCGCGGTGGCGATCCCTCGACCGATGCCGGAGCTGCCGCCCGTCACGACAGCGGTGCGTCCCTCGAGGGAGAACAGCGAGGAGAGGTAGTCGTTCATGTGTCCGCCGATCGGTGGTCCGCGCTCACCAGGCGAGAGCCGCGGCGAGGGAGGGGTCTGGAGTGGCATCGGCGAACTCGGGGAGTGCCCGGAGCTCGGCGATGAAGGCATCGACCTCGGCGGCGTATGCCGGGTCGGTGTGCTGCTCCGCGATGTCGAGGAGTGAGGGGATGTCCATGGCGAGGATCAGCTCGATCCGCGCTACGACCGAGGCACGTGCGCCGGCGTCGTGCAGCACGCGGATGCCGCCGCGCAGAGCTGCCAGGTAGTCGCGCAGTACGGGGAGCCGACCTTTGCCCTGGGTGATCGAGGTGCCGTCGGCGCGGAGACGCCAGTGCACGACCACATCCGGGATGACGTCGAACGCCCGTGCGCGGGTGTACATCTGCTGGGCGACGATCTGGTCCTCGTAGGCGACGCCTTCCGGGAAGCGGAGATCATGCCAGAAAGGAGTGCGACTCAGCTTCGACCAGGCGACGATGTTCGACACCGCCCGGGGATGTGCGGTGAGCGTGGTGCCCAGCCTCTCCGGGGAGGTGGCTGCGGATACCCAGGGCTGCACGCGACCGGCGAGGTACGCATCTCCCTGAGGGCGTGCGCGCACGTAGGCTCCGGCGACGAAATCGCTTCCGGTCCGTTCGAGTGTGTGCGTCATCCGGGTGAGGGCGTCCGGCCGCAGTTCGTCGTCGCCGTCGAGGAAGCCGAGGTAGGGGGTGTCCACCAGGGCGAGACCGGCATTGCGGGCGGCGCCGAGGCCACGGGAGGCGTCATGGCGGATCGTCGTGAAACGTCGGTCAGCGGAGGCCGCGTTATCGAAGATCGCGCCCGTCTCGTCGGTCGAACCGTCGTCGATCAGGATCGCCCGCCAGCGGGGTTCGGTCTGTGCGCGGAGCGAGTCGAGCGCAGCGGGGGCGAAGGCGGCGATGTCGCGTCCGGGGACGATCAGCGTCACGATCGGGGCGGAGGCAGTCACGTGCCGAGTCTATGGCCGGGCATCAGCCCCGGGCCGCGCGCACGGATTCCGCGACGAGCGCCGCCAGGCGCTCGGGAGCGTCCGTTGCCAGCTCCTCGCGACCGAACGTGAAGCGCACCGACGTCTGTGCGACCTCGGGGGCGATTCCGCAGGCGAGCAGCACGTGCGAGGGGTCGTCGCTACCCGCCGCGCACGCCGATCCGCTCGAGGAGATCACTCCGCGGCGCTCGAGCTCGAGCAGCACGGCCTCCCCGCTGGTGCCGGCGAACGTGAAGCTCACGGTGCCGGGCAGACGATGCACCGGGTCGCCGGTGAGTGCTGCTGCAGGCACGGCGGCGAGTACCAGGGCGGCGAAGCGTAGGCTCGTGGCGGCGACCCGCGCCGCCACGAGTTCTCGCTCCCGCTCGGCGAGTTCCAGGGCCGTCGCCAACGCCACCGCTCCCGCGACGTTCTCGGTGCCGGATCGTCGACCGCGTTCCTGACCGCCGCCGTGCAGCAGAGGCTCCACGGGAACGCGTCCGCGGACCGCGAGCGCACCGATGCCCTTGGGGGCACCCAGCTTGTGACCAGCGATCGACAACGCATCGGCACCGAGATCCCGCAGGGGAAGCCACCCGGCCGACTGCACGGCATCGAGGTGCAGGGGGACCTTCACCGCGCTCGTGACGGCTGCCAGGGCTGTGACGTCCTGCACCGTCCCGATCTCGTTGTTCGCGTGACCGAACGACACCAGCGACGTGTCTTCCCTGATGGCCGCGGTCAGCGCATCCGGGGCGATACGCCCTCGGGAGTCCACCGGGATCATCGTCACCTCGACGCGGTGGAAGCGTCGGAGATACCCGGCGGACTCGAGGATCGACTCGTGCTCGATGGGGGAGATGACCAGGTGGCGCCGTCCCGCCTCCAGAGCGGCGAGCGCGATGCCCTTGACCGCGAGGTTGTTCGCCTCTGTTCCTCCTGCGGTGAACACGACGTCGTTCGTCCGCATCCCCAGCACGCGGGCCACCCGTGCCCTGGCGCCGTCGAGGGCGCTCGCCGCGGCCTCGCCCGCCGTATGGTGACTCGACGGATTGCCGAACACCCCGGTGAGGAAGGGACGCATCGCTTCGAGCACCTCCGGACGCACCGGTGAGGTCGCCGCGTGATCGAGGTAGAGCATGACCGTCAGTCGATCCGCAGATCCAGGCCGAGATCGAGGGCGCGGGCGGAATGCGTCAGAGCTCCGACCGAGATCACGTCGACGCCGGTGCGTGCGATCTCGCCGACCGTGTCGAGGGTGACACCGCCCGAGGCTTCGACGATGGCTCGACCGCCGATGAG
>NZ_LSJW01000087.1:0-23558 GCF_001557335.1 Microbacterium sp. CCH5-D1 | reverse complement strand
GCCGACTACTCCGCCGACCTGCACCGGCCCGGAACCTTCGAGCTCAGGCGGAAGCCGCGTGATGCCGCTTCGTCCGGCGCGGACTGACGCCCACATGCTCGGCGCGGTGAGACCACTCGGGGTGATGGCGCCGATCCCGGTGACGACGACAGACCTCTCGACGCTCACGATGGCCTCCGCCCGAGCGCCACGAGATCGGCAACCGCGCTGCGACGAATCTTGCCGCCGGAGGTTCGTGGGAACTCCGGTAGGCGGTGCCAGCGGCGTGGCACGGATGCCGGAGGGAGCCGGTCCCTCGCCCACGTGCGCAATGTCGCTGCCGGTGGCGCATCGCCTTCGACGACCAGGATGATCCGCGTGCCGAGGCGGTCGTCACTCTCGGCGATCACGCAGATGTCGCCGAGGCCCGGCATCCCGTCGAATGCGCGTTCCACTTCGTCGAGGGCGACGGTATGCCCGCCGGTGGTGACGACATCTCCGCTTCTGCCGGCGAACGAGAAGTCCCGGCCCCGCAGTCGCCCCTGATCGTGCACGCTCGCCCAGCCGTCGGCATCCGTCAACGACGCGGAAGTCGTTCCCGGCAGGTAGCCGGTCGAGCACGAGGGGGAGCGCACCCAGAGCGTGCCGAGCTCGCCGGGTGCCAGATCATCGCCGTCGTCGTCGCGCACCCGGGCTTCCACCTGCGGGTAGAGCCGGATGCGTCCGTCGCCGGCGCGGTCGTCGCCGATGAAGCCGAGTTCGCCGGTGCCGAAGTAACTGAGCGTCCGGGTGCGGGGGAGTGCGTCGGACACTCTGGCTCGAGCCGACGCCGAGAGCGTGGCGCCTCCCGTGACGATCAGCTCGATGCCGTCGTACCTTCCCGGGTTGCGCCTCGCGGCGTCGGCGAGGGCGGCAGCCGCCGCCGGAACAGTGACCACTCGCGTGATGCGTTCGTCCCGCGCGCGGGGGGTGAGCCACAGGTCGTCGAGACGGTCGGCGACGTGCAGCTCGCCGCCGGAGGCGAGAACCTCGAACAGTGTGTAGAGAGTCAGGCTGTACGACATCGGGCCCGGTGCGAAGGTCGCGACGCGGTTGCTCGCACCCAGATATGTGCGCGAGACATCGATGTTCGCGGTGTACTGCGCGCGGGTCTTGAGGAAGGGCTTCGGTCGTCCTGTCGTACCGGATGAGGTGAGCAGCAGGAATGGGGCATCGTCGGCAGGATCATCGGGGTCGGCATAGGCGAGTGATCCGGAGTTCTCGAGGTCAGCGAGCCCGAGGATCAGACCCGGCCAGCCGCTCGCATCCAGCGCGGTTCGCAGCGCAGCGACATCAGTGATCACCGCCACCGCGCCGGTGGATGTGATCAGCTGCGTCTGCAGTGACACCGGCCAGTGCGCATCCACGACGCTGAGGATGCGATACCCCGCCTCCATCGCGACGACGGTGCGTGCGGTGTCGAAAGCCCGGCTCAGACAGATGGCGACGACGGGCGGCGGCGTCGAAAGACCGGGTGAATCCGCCCGCGCCGAGTGGGCTGTGAGCAGGCGCTCGAGAGACGCCGAAATCCGCCGCGACTCGGTGTGGAGCTCGCCATAGGTCACGCCGGCATCGTGGTCGACGATGGCCGGCCGAGCGGGGTCTTCGACGGCGACACGGCGCAGCATCGGGGAGAAGGACGTGATGGCTCCTGGGGCGGGTTTGCGTGGAGAGGATGGCGTCCCTATTCTAATGAACACCGTTCAAGTGAACGGTGTTCAGGAGGATTCATGACAACGTCGCGCGCCACAGACGCCAGCGCATCGCTCGGACGCATCGCGGTGTTCGCCGCCCTGATCATCGTGCTCGGCGCGGTGATCGTGCCTCTGCCCGCCGGGGTGCCCATCACCGCGCAGACCCTCGGTGTCATGCTCGCAGGGCTCGTGCTGGGTCCGCGCCTCGCGCCTCTCGCCATCCTCCTCGTGCTCGTGCTCGCCGCCGTCGGGCTGCCCGTGTTGGCGGGCGGTCGTGGAGGACTCGGAGTGTTCGTCGGCCCGAGCGCCGGGTACCTCATCGGTTGGATCGCCGGCGTCGTCGTGATCGGCCTGCTCATGCGCACGGGGCGCTTCACCTGGTGGCGCTCCGCGATCGCGGCACTGGTCGGCGGTGTGTTCGTCGTCTACGCGTTCGGCACCCCCGTGCAGGCTCTCGTGACCGGCGTGCCCCTCGGACCCACGGCGCTGTCGAGCCTCGCGTTCCTGCCCGGCGATCTGATCAAGGTGACCGCGGCCACGCTCGTCGTCGTCGCGCTCCGGCGCGCCTACCCGCGGGCCTTCGCCGACGGTGTGCGGGTGCGGGAGCCTGCGAGAGCGGTGGCGTAGGCGTCACCGCCGCGTACCGGCCGCTCGCGGAGGGGTGAAGGCTCCGACCCCGACGGCCTCGCGCTGACGACGTCGACGACGTTCGAGCAGCCGGGTGCGGCCGGGTGGCTCAGGCGTCTGACCCGCACGCTCCCCGCCGGTGGGGCAGCAGGCGCACCGGCGACGGCCAAGAGCACCAGCACCTACTACGGCGATATCAACAGCGCCCCGGCTGTGTGCGGCCTTCCGGCGGGGACCAAACAGTTCGGTCTCCTCAAGTCCACGACGGGACCGACCCCGGCAACGGGCACGCCGATCACCACGGAGTACGCGTATGACGCGTGGGGTCGCACGGTGGGGACGAAGACCAGCGGCGACACAGCGTGGTCGTGCACCGGGTACGACGGCCGGGGCAAGGTGATCTCCACGACGGTCGCCGGTCCTTCGGGCGTGGCGACGATCTCGAGCACGACAACGGAGTCGACACGAGTGACGAACGGTGGATACACCACCGTCACGAGTGGGGTAGCGGTCGCAGGGTCGCCGAACGGCTCGACCATCACGACCGTCTCCGACCTGCTCGGTCGGGTCGTGAGCTACACGGATGTGTGGGGCACGGTGACCACGCCCACATACGACCCCGCATCCGGGCGTGTGACGCAGATCTCGACGACTCCGGCCAGTGGTGCGGCGTCGGTGACGGCGTACACGTATGACGCCGACGGCAAGGTGAAGACGGTCACGGTCGATGGGCAGCAGCTCGCGTCGGTGACGTATGACGCTTTGCAGCGGTTGAAGCAGATCGCGTATCCGGATGGTTCGGCGTTGAACAGCGTGAGCCGTGATGCGGCGGAGCGGGTGATCGGCCAGGAGTGGCTGGTCGGCGGTCAGGTCGTGTCGGATGCTGTCGTGCGTTCGCAGTCGGGCCGTGTGGTGAAGCAGCAGTCGTCGACGGGATCGACGTCGTATTCGTCGACGTACGGGTATGACACGGCGGGACGGCTGGTGTCGGCGGCCATTCCCGGGCACAAGCTCACGTATGGGTTCGGGTCGTCGGGTGGGTGCGGTCCGAATGCGGCGGCGGGCATGTCCGGCAACCGGACGGGTTCGACGGATGTGTGGACGGCGCCGGGTCAGGCGGCCGTGACCACCACGACGAAGTTCTGCTTCGACTGGGCGGACAGGCTACTGTCCTCGACAGTCACGGGGGCGGTCCCGGGTGCGACGACTGTCGCGGATGGTCTGTCGGCGTCGGAGGTCGTGTACGACGGGCGGGGGAACACGGTTCGTCTGGGTGACATGCAGTTCTCGTACGATGCCGCGAACCGGCACATCGGGACGACGTATGACGATGGGACGACGGTGCGGATCGTGCGGGATGCGACCGGGCGTATGGCATCGCGGACGATCGATCCGGCGGGTGCGGAGCCGGCGGTGACGACGAGCTACCTGTATGCGGCGGGTGGTGATGCGGCGTGGGGGCAGAGGTCTGGTGCAGGTTTGACGCGGACCGTCGGGCTGCCGGGTGGCGTGTCGTGGACGAACCAGGCGGGGGAGGTGACGTGGTCGTTCCCCGGGTTGGGTGGGCACGGCTTGGTGACGCGCACCGGCACGACGACAAGCGGGTTGTTGTTGTGGGATCCGTTCGGTCAGCCGGTGGACCCGGTCACGTTCGCGATCGGGACGGTCGCGTCGGATGGCACCGGGCAGGTCGCGGGGAACACCCTCTGGCATCAGGGGGCGTTGAAGCCCGCGGAGTCGGCGGGTTCGGCTCTGGTGGTGGAGATGGGGGTGCGGTTGTATGTCCCCGCCCTCGGACGGTTCCTGCAAGTCGACCCCATCGAAGGTGGTGGGGCGAACGACTACTCCTGGCCCACCGACCCCATCAACGGACACGACCTGACGGGAGAGAAGTGGTCGATCGAGAAGCCTGCGCAAGCCACGACGAAGGTGGCAAATCCGGCATCGAAGCAAAGCCGTCCCGTTCCACGCCCGACTAAACCCCTTCGTTGGGGCTACTTCATCCTGTCGAATTTCGGCGCAGCCATGAATGTGGCTGGTTTTGTGTCCGGGGCGATCAGCACGGGGCTCGCGGTCGCGGCGATAACCGTGAAGGCGCCGCCGCTCGCAGTGCCATTGCTCGGACTGGCATCGCTGGCTGGTTACGCCTCGACAGCATTTACGACAGTCGGTGTTCTGGCAGACTGCATTGCTCACAAATGGGACGCGATTTGTGGTCTTGGAGTTGCAGGCGCGGCAACGGCGGCTATCATCGGAATAGTCGGGGGTCCCGTAGGCGGAATCTTAGGCGGCGGAATATTCGGCACCATCACCGGGGGCGCAATGTTCCTGACCTCGTTGCCTGGCGCGGCGAAGAGGCCTGAGATAGATTGGTACTCTTTCGAGAGTATGAACATTTTGCAGAGAACCCCGTACGGGCCCACGACAACATTCGGACGCAATTTCGCGAGCGTCGGAGCGCTCATCCTAGGTGTGGGTTGCACAGCGCTTCCGGGGCTGCAGGGATCCCCCCTCCCAAGTGTGCTGTTCTTTGGTGCAATTGGGCTCTGCCTCGTTGGATCGTTTTTCTTTCATGTCTATCGGTGGAGGAACGTCGTCAGGAAGGCTCATACTTCATCCACGGCAGCCGGTGCGCGCGGAGCTTTTGCCTTCATTCAGGCCAGGCGTGAGAGTTCAAGGGGACCGAGCAAGCGCATGCACTCGGGGTGGTTGCTGATTTTAGACGATCGAATTGCGGTTAGATCACAGCGTACGTCGAAGCGAAGTGAGGAGTTCGATATGTGCGCTGATATTCGTTTTAAAGCTATTGAGAGCGTTTCCCGCAGTGAAACGACGAGCATCTCCTATACCGAACTTGCGATCACTACACATTCCGGAGATAGATGGCTTTTTATGCTCGCGCCGAGAAGCGGTTCTGGCTGGCACGGTCCGAGCGAAAAGGAAACCGAATTTGCTGCTACTCTTATCATGCAAGCGGTTAAAGCGCAGTAGCTTTTGCCGGAGCTCCGTGAGAGAGTATGCGGTTTATCGGTTCAGGACAAGCGCGCGGATGATGTCGACTGTCGGAGCCGGTTTTCACCCCGGCCTTCAGGTGGTTCGACACAGCTAGAGGACCGCGACAGCTTGCGTCGGTGTCGCATGACGGTTGCACCGATTGCAGGAGGGCGCGCACCCGGGTGGGCCGGCTTTGAGCAGGGCGGGTTTGGCGCGGAGTGTGGGCCTGCAATCCCTGGGTTCCTAGGAGGTCTGTAATGAAATTTGCAAATGGCATAGGATGGTTTCTATTCTTGATGATTCGCGGAATAGCCCTTTGGGCATTGATTCCGATCGCGACTCTTGCATGGCTGTTAATAAGGTCACGAAAGCTCTCAAGCGCACGCCACGCGCTTCCGTGGACGCGAATTTTCGCGCGCGAATGGGACCAGTCGGAGTCCGCTGACCTTGCAGGTGCGCGTGTGCAGACTCACTCGTCGACGTCGACGTCGACGTCGCCGTCAACGAACGCCTGGGCGGCTCGACGAACCTCCGCGTGACGATCATTTCGGATCGCAGCAACAGGCGACTGTTCCGCCAGCAGCGGGTTACCACCGATGAACCAACGGCGGCAACGCCGGCACCCTCGGCCTCCTCAACCTCTCGCCAGATCTGATGCGCGAACTGCAGCCTGTTCCACGCCGCCGCCCGAGACTCTGCGCCGTCCGGCAGGGTTGGACGAAGTCAGCATGCCGAGTCCATCAGGCTGGCTTCGATCGATGGACGGAGCAGCCAAGAGACCTTAGTCGGTTGGCAGGGCGTTGTCTGTAGGCCGAACGTCCTACAGACACGGAGCTTGCGGGTCGGCGATGCTATAGCTTCCAGTTACTCAGGGAGACAGCTCATGACGAAGAAGTTCTTGACAGTATCGTCACGCGGGGCGAAGGCGCTGATAGCCGAGGACGGTCACCAGGTCGAAAGTGATACATTTCATTTATGATGGTGTGGATCGTGTACTTGGAAGAAACTCCTGGTTTCATCGGCGTTTTTGACGTCGAAAGCGACGCGTACGAATTCCAGGAAAAGTATGCGGCTGATAGCGGACTCTCAGTTCTGCTTACCCCTGTCTCTGTGCCTTATCGGGTCGCAGGAACAGATGGGCCTCTTTACTCGCAGTAAACGCTACGACTCTCCTACCGCGCGTCAAGCGGCTCGAGTGTCTAGCGGAAGTTTTAGTTGACTAGAAATAGGTATTCAAAGATGAGACACCGTCACCACCGTAAGTTCGGTTTTATTATCGCTGGATCTTTGATCCTCGGGATCGTAGCAGCCGGCGGCAGCCCGGCTTACGCGGCATCATCAGGGAACGACGCGCCCGACCTCCCGCCACTCACAGCGGTGAGCTCGGCGGACGTTCCCGACGAGTACCTCGTCTACCCGGATGGAACACCACTTCCTGCTGATGCGGTGGTGATGACGGACGCGGAGATGGATGCACTTGGTTCGGACACGAGCATCGGCGCTCCTGAATCGACGCCAGGTGCGACCACGAGAGCGACGGTAGTAGGAAATTGTCATTTTGCGGTGGGACAGATGTGGAAGAGATCATCCGGACAGGGGTTCCCCTCCGGTTCAGTGGGCGCGAAGCCAGCAATCTCTAGTTGTTGGGGAGCCGTCACCAAGACGTACATCAGGTCCATCGTTTTCATGCATAACGGGTGGCTCTGGGTTCCGGTTACTGAAGCCTTCGAGAGTTTTGGCACGTGGAACATGGTGCAAAAGAGTGTCCAGTACAAATGCAATGGGACCGGGCAGCACACGTTCCGCGTTGTCTCGTATTTCAAAGCCTCTGGGGCCAAGGATGTCACCGCTGCGTCAGCTCAGCTCAGCTCCGGCGATTACAAGCTCCAGTGCGGCTAAAGAACTGTCTGATCTCATGACGCGGTGAGCAATCGCTGCACTGAACCGCGAGCTGGCCCGTCACCCTCGAACCCGTCACCGTCATCTCGGACTACGAACGACGACTGCTCTCGAACAAGACGCTCGTCCACGCACTCGAGTCCGCATCAGCGGGAGTCGAGCGAGGCAAGATCGTCCCGGCTGAACGTCGACACGTCGCCGCTGACCAGCAATACGAAGAAGGCCCACGTTCGCACGTGGGCCTTCTTCGTGTTGCGGCGCGACGGGTGAGCCCCGCAACTTGCAGGGCGACACGGTACTGCCAGGTAGCCCACAGCGTCGCGGCGGCGGTCATCGACAGGGTCGCCAGTGCGTTACCGACAATCCAGGTCCAGTCATACAGGTGGAGAGTCTCGACGGCCGAGGTGTTCCCATCGAGGTAGCTGGTGAGCGCCGTGATACCCATAGCCTCGACGCCAACGAGCACGAGTGCCAGAACACCGCAGACGATGACCATGACCTGGGTCGCAGTGGCGAGCTTGGTGATCGTCCGCAAAGCGGCCTGTTCGCTCCGTGGTGGCAGCCGGCTGGCGCCATCCCACCACCGTGTGGCCTCGGTGCCATCCGGTGCCGGATACCAACCCGGCGGGGGAGTGATCGCAGTGCTCATCGGCGGGCATCCTCGGAGATCGTGCGGCTAATAGCGCGCGAAGTGGATCTGCGCCCGGGGCCTCCGCCGCCGATCGAAACAACGAACCACACTCTATGGCCTGCCGCAGCCCCTCCTCGCGCCACGCCGAAGGGAACAACTCACCCGTGACTCGGCGTTGCTCATGAGCGAGACTGGGCCACGTAACCGGCTCACGGAGAGGTGCGACGCATGAACGCTGCGGAGAAGACCGACGAGTACGACCTGATCGTGTTGGGCGGTGGTCCGGTGGGCGAGAACGTCGCCGACCGAGCCGTGCAGGGCGGGCTCACCGCGATCATCGTGGAGAGCGAGCTCGTCGGGGGTGAATGCTCCTACTGGGCGTGTATGCCGTCGAAGGCATTGTTGAGGTCGGCGCAGGCGCTCCGTGCCGCGCAGCACGTGGGCGGTTCGTCCCAGGCGGTGACCGGAAAGCTGGACGTGCGGGCCGTGTTCGACCGCCGCGACTCGTTCACCAGCAACTGGTCGGACGACGGTCAGGTCAAATGGCTCGACTCGGCCGGCATCGACCTGGCCCGCGGCCACGGCCGCATCACGGGTGAGCGCGAAGTCACGGTGACGGATGCCGATGGCGCCCAGCGCGTGCTCACGGCGCGGCACGCTGTCGCCATCAGCACCGGATCGGATGCCGTCATCCCGCCTATCGATGGACTCCGCGATGCCACACCGTGGACGAGCCGGGAGGCCACCAGCGCCGAAGAGCTGCCCGACAGCCTGGCGGTGATCGGCGGAGGGGTTGTGGCCGTCGAGATGGCGACCGCCTATGCCGCACTCGGCTCGAAGGTCACGGTGATCGCCCGCAGCGGTCTGCTCGGCGGGATGGAGCCCTTCGCGGGCGAACGTGTCGCCGCGGGCCTCAAGGAGCTCGGTGTCGACGTGCGCACCGGCACGGGCACCACATCCGTGCGCCGCGGCGCGGACGGCGTGACCATCACCCTCGACGGCGGCGAGGAGATCACCGCGACCGAGGTGCTGGCCGCGACGGGTCGCTCGCCCCGAAGCGGTGACATCGGCCTCGACGTCGTGGGCCTGGAACCCGGTCGCTGGATCGACGTCGACGACACGCTCCGCGTCCCCGGATCCGACTGGCTCTACGCGGTCGGCGACGTCAACGGTCGCGTGCTCCTCACCCACCAGGGCAAGTACCAGGCGCGCGCCGCCGGCGATGTGATCGTCGCCCGCGCCAAGGGCGAAGATGTCGACGACGCCCCGTGGGGTCGTCACATCGCGACCGCCGACCAGGCCGCCGTCCCGCAGGTCACATTCTCGATCCCCGAGGTCGGATCGGTGGGGCTCACCGAGGCTCATGCGACGAAGGCCGGCATCGCGGTGAAGGCCGTCGACTACGACCTGGGCTGGGTCGCTGGCGCGAGCCTCTACGAAGACGGATTCGAAGGCCAGGCGCGACTCGTGGTCGACACCGACCGCGACGTCGTGATCGGTGCGACGTTCGTCGGACCCGAGGTGGCGGAACTGGTGCACGCGGCGACCGTGGCGATCGTCGGCGAGGTGCCGATCGCCCGCCTCTGGCACGCGGTGCCGTCGTACCCCACGATCAGCGAGATCTGGCTACGACTGCTGGAGGGGTACGGTCGCGACTCCGCCTGATGGACGTCAGGGCTTGATCTCGCGATCAGGGGCAATCCGTTCGAGTGATCGCGTCGAACAGGATCCGGATTGTTTCTCATATTGACGAGCGCGGCGCAACCCTCACCCACGATGTCGCACCCGTCTTATACGCTCATACCCACATCCGAGGAGGCAGGACCATGAAGGCTGTACTCGCAGGAACCGTCATCGCCGAAGCTGACGAGAGCGATCTCGCCCGCATCGAGGGGAACTGGTACTTCCCACCGGCGTCCATCACGCCCGGCGTGCTCGTCGAGAGCCCCACGCCCTACACCTGTCCCTGGAAGGGGGCTGCTCAGTACTACTCGGTGCAGACCGACGGCGAGCTCCACACCGACTACGCCTGGTCGTATCCGAACCCCTACCCCTCGGCGTTCGATCGGGTGGGCAAGGACTTCTCCGGGTTCGTGGCCTTCGATCCGCGCGTCGAGGTCGGCCCGTAGACATCTGAAGAGCCCCGTAGGCATCTGAAGAGCCCCGTAAGTATCAGAAGAGCACAGACTCGTCCGCTCGCACATCGATCGACCGACTGGAGACCAGCCCATGATCGAGTTCCGCAACGTCACCAAGCGCTTCCCCGGCGGCGCCCTCGCCGTCGACGACTTCAGCCTCGTGCTGCCCTCGCGCAAGACCACGGTGTTCGTCGGCTCGTCCGGCTGTGGCAAGACCACTCTGCTCCGCATGATCAACCGCATGGTCGAGCCGACTTCCGGCGAGGTCGAGATCGACGGCGAGAGCGTGCTCCAGGGCGACCCGGTGGCACTGCGCCGACGCATCGGCTACGTGATGCAGAACTCCGGCCTCATGCCGCACTTCACCGTGATCGACAACGTAGCCACCGTGCTGCGGTTGACCGGGGTGAAGAAGGGCCCGGCGCACCAGCGGGCGCGTGAGCTGCTCGACACGGTGGGTCTCGATCAGGCGCTCGCCGACCGCTACCCGAGCCAGCTCTCTGGCGGCCAGCAGCAGCGCGTCGGCGTGGCCCGCGGCCTCGCCGCCGACCCGAACATCCTGCTCATGGACGAGCCCTTCGGCGCGGTCGACCCCATCGTGCGAGCCGACCTGCAGCAGGAGACCCTGCGGCTGCAGCGAGAGCTCGACAAGACGGTCGTGTTCGTCACGCACGACATCGACGAGGCGTTCCTGCTCGGCGACCAGGTCGTCATCCTCGACAAGGGCGCCCGCATCGTGCAGGTCGGCAGCCCGAGCGAGATCATCGAGAACCCGGCAGACGATTTCGTCTCGGCGTTCATCGGCGCCGAACGCGGACGCCGTGCTCTGCATCTCAAGCAGACGCCGCACGGCACCGTGGTGGTCGACGGCGAAGGCCGCACGCAGGGGTCGATCATCGATGTGCCTGATGCTGTGGCCGACGCCCTCCTGAGCGAGGAGAGCGCGACGAAGGGCGCTCCGTGAACTGGATCGTCGACAATCTCGGCCTCATCCTCGAGCTGACCGCGATCCACCTGCAGCAGAGTGCGATCGCGATCGTGCTCGGCTTCGTGCTGTCGCTGCCGCTCGGGTGGCTCGCCTGGCGCTACCAGCTGGTGAAGGGACCGGTCATCGTCCTCACCGGGCTGCTCTACACGATCCCGTCGCTCGCACTGCTGATCCTCCTCCCGTCCGTCGCCGGGTATCCCGCTCGCAGCCCGATCAACCTCATCATCGGCCTCACGATCTACGCCGTCGCGATCCTCGTGCGGGCGGTGTCCGACGGCCTCGACTCGGTCGACCCCGCCATCCGCCAGTCGGCCACCGCGATGGGATACGGCGGCTTCCGCCGATTCTGGACCGTCGACTTCCCGCTCGCCGGTCCCGTGGTGCTCGCCGGTCTCCGCGTGGCAGCCGTGAGCACCATCTCCCTCGCCACGGTCGGCATCCTCGTCGGAGTGACCAACCTCGGCTACCTCTTCACCAACGGTCTGCAGCGACGCATCCTCGCCGAGGTCTTCGCCGGAGTGATCGCCGTCGTCGTGATCGCCCTCCTCATCGATCTGCTGCTCATGCTCCTGGGCCGCGCCCTCATGCCCTGGACCCGCGCCGCCAAGACGCCGTCCGCGGCGAAGCAGACCGCCGCACTGGGGGCCGCCGCATGAACGTCTTCACGGAAGCCTTCGCCTGGCTCTTCTCCCCCGACCGGTGGGTGGGCACCTACTCGCTGCCGGTCCTGTTCGGCCAGCACATGTACTACACGTTGATCTCGGTGCTGATCGCCGGCGTCATCGCGATACCGCTCGGGTGGCTCATCGGCCACACCGGCAAGGGCCGCGAGATCGCCGTCGCCGTGTCGGGTGCGGCGCGCGCCATCCCGTCGTTCGGCCTGATGGTGCTGCTCGTGCTGATCCTGGGTGTGCTGCGGGTGCCCGAGGCCGCGATCATCACGTTCGTGCTCCTCGCGATCCCCTCCCTCCTCGCCGGGGCCTACACCGGGCTCGAGGCCATCGACCGTCGCGTGCTCGACTCCGCGCGCTCGATGGGCATGACCGAGTGGCAGGTGTTCTGGAAGGTCGAGGTGCCCCTCGGGCTCCCGCTGCTGGTCGGTGGCATCCGCGCGGCCCTGCTGCAGGTGATCGCCACGGTCACCATCGCCGCGTACGTGAACCTCGGCGGCCTCGGTTGGCCGATCATCCAGGGCATTCCCCTGCGCAAGTTCGACCAGGTGCTCGGCGGCGCGATCCTCGTGGCCGTGCTCGCGCTGGTCGTCGACCTGATCTTCGCCCTCCTCCAGCACGCCGCCGTTCCCGCGGGCTTGCGCGCGCCGACCACGAAGCGCCGCTCCCGTGCAGCCGCCGCCACACCGGCACCGGCCACCGCCTGACGCGTACGACCGCCTGACACGCACCACAGCCGAAACACGTTCCACAGCCTCACCCCCGTTGTCCCAGAGAAGAGGAAGTCCCATGTTCACAGCACGGAAGTCACGTCTCGCCCTCGCCGGTGGAGCCGCGCTCGCCGCGGTGCTCGTCCTCGGCGGTTGCGCGAACAGCAACCCGCTCGACGCCCCGAGCGAAGGATCGAGCTCCGGCGGCGACACCATCGTCATCGGCTCGCAGGCCTACTACTCGAACGAGATCATCGCCGAGATCTACGCCCAGGCGCTCGAGGGCGCGGGCTTCGACGTCGACCGCCAGTTCAGCATCGGCCAGCGCGACGCCTACATGCCCGACGTCGAGTCCGGTGCGATCGACCTGTTCCCGGAGTACACGGGCAACCTGCTCGAGTACCTCGACAAGGACGCGACCGCCACGAGCCCGGACGACGTGTACGCGGCCCTGAAGGACGCGCTGCCCGACGGCCTGACCGCTCTCGACTACGCCGAAGCCTCCGACCAGGACACCTACACGGTGCTGAAGAGCTTCGCCGAGGAGAACGGCCTCACCACGATCGGCGACCTCTCCAAGGTGACCACCCCGGTCACGATCGGCGCCGCACCGGAGTTCGAGCAGCGCCCCTACGGCCCCGCGAAGGCCAAGGAGGTGTACGGCGTCGACCTCGGCTTCTCCGCGACCGGCCCGACCACGCTGGAGTCCCTGCTCGCCGGTGAGATCCAGGTGGCGGACATCTACTCGGCCGACCCGGCGTTCCAGACCGAGGACATCGTCGCGCTCGAAGACCCGGAGAACATCATCCTGGCCTCGAACGTCGTGCCGATCGCCTCGAGCGACGTCGCCGACGAGATCTCCGACGTGATCAACGCGGTCAGCAAGAAGCTCACCGCAGAAGAGCTCGTCGCCCTCAACGTGCAGAGCACGGTGGACCAGAAGTCGGCGGAGGACATCGCCAAGAAGTGGCTGTCCGACAACGACCTCAGCTGAGTCGCACAGACAGAAGCGCCCGGACCCGCACAGGGTCCGGGCGCTTCGTCGTTGCGGGGTCAGATCCTGGCGTCCTGCTTCGGCACGAGGACCTGCTTGATGATGATGAGGATCGACGCGGTCACCGGTACCGCCACCAGGGCACCGAGCAGACCGAGCAGGGTGCCTCCGGCCAGGGCCCCGATCACGACCAGCGAACCGGGGACCGACACCGCCTTGTTCATCACACGCGGGGTGATCACGTACGCCTCGATCTGCATGTAGACGAGGTAGATCGCCGCGAAGACCAGGGCGGCGATCGGGTTGGTGAACAGCGCGAGGCAGGTGCCGAGGATCCAGAACAGCACGGAGCCGACCAGAGGGATCAGCGTGATGCAGAAGGCGATCGCCGCCATCAGCGGCGGGAACGGCAGTCCGAGGAACAGGTACAGGAGGAAGGCCAGCGTCGCGTTGCAGAACGCCAGGATCACCATCCCCATCACATAACCGCCCACCGAGTCGGTGATCTGGTCGGCGATGTCTCCGGCGCGAGCCCGGTCGCGGGCCGGGGCGAGACGCAGCATCCCCTGCTTCATGGTGGGGAGCGATGCGAGGAAGTACAGCGTGAGGACGAGCACGACGATGGCGCCGGAGATGCTGGTGGCGATCGAGGCACCGACGGCGAGGGCGCCGCCGCCGATCGTGGCCAGGTTGCCGAAGTCGGTCAGGAACGACTGCACCTGGGCGACGAGGTCCTGGAACTGATCGCCGAACTGCGCTTCCAAGGTCGCGTAGATGTCGCTGTGGGTGAAGTCCTTGATCATGCCGGGCACGGACTGCACGAAGCTCACGATCTGATCGATCACCACGGGGACGATCATCCAGATCACCAGGGCGAACACGACGATGAGCGCGAGGATCGTGATGACGACCGAGATCACGCGGGAGAGACCGCGGCGCTCTAGGAAACGCACGGCGGGGTCGAGTCCGAGCGCACCGAACAGCGCCAGTGCGATGTAGATCAGCACCGTGGACAGGTTCGACAGCGCGAGACCGATCACGATCGCGCCCAGGCCGCCGAGAGTCACCAGGAACCCGAACACGAACGGACGATCGATGCGCGTCCAGAAGGAGCGGCTCGGCGTCGTCGGCTCGATCACGACCGGACGAGGCGAGTCGGCCGCCGACGCGATCACCGCGGCGGCGGGGTCGGATGCGGAGTGCCGACGGCGCCCGGGGGTCGGTGCGGCGGGAGCGGTGGCGGGTGCGTCCTCGTCGTGCGGCGCGGTTTCCGGCGACTCTTCGTTGCTCATGTGCTCACGATAGCGGTGGCCCGGATCGAAACCAGGTTGTCACGCGGCTCTAGAGTAGGGGGCATGACCGCCGCCGAAGACCCGAAGGCCGAACTGCTCCGTCTTCGTGCCACCATCGACAACATCGACGCCGCACTCATCTTCATGCTGGCGGAGCGCTTCCGCGCCACCCAGCAGGTCGGGCATCTGAAAGCGGAGCACGAGATGCCGGCGTCGGACCCGAACCGGGAGGAGCAGCAGGTCGCACGACTGCGTGCCCTCGCCGAGGAGGCGCACCTGGATCCGGAGTTCGCGGAGAAGTGGTTCAACTTCGTTGTCGCGGAGGTCATCCGCCACCACACCGAAGCGGCCGAGAGCCGCTGAGAAGGAGGTGCCGGACGGGCGACGGTGTGTGCAGCACTCGCCCGTCCGGAGCTTGAGGTTCATTGACCAACTAAGTTCAATGAATAAACTTAGGGAGAGACTACGGATCGCGCGGCGATCTGTCAACAGCTCGCAAGGAGCGAGCCTCGGAAACGGGAACACATGCTGAGCACGGATGACGGCCTCGACACCCAGGCGTCCGTTCGGCGTGCGAACCTGCGGCGGGCACTGCAGCTGGTCTTCCGGAACCCGGGAACGCAGACGCGCGCGGGCATCGCGCGCTCGACCGGTCTGACGGCCGCCACCGCGTCCTCACTGGTGGCCGAGCTCATCGAGAACCGGCTGATCGTGGAGGGGGAGCAGGCGGCGAGCACCGGCGGCAAGCGGGCGACCACCCTGAGCGTCGACGCGGATCACCACGTGATCCTGGTGCTGGTGATCCAGCCTCGTCATGCCGACATCGCCCTCGTCGCGCTCGACGGCACCGAGGTGGACGGCCGACGCGTGAACTACTCCGTGGAGAACCGCGACCGCACCCTCGACGATGCCGTCGCCACCGTGGCAGCGGAGTTCGGCGGTCGACTCCTCGCCGCCGGTGTGCAGCTGCCGGGCACCACCGACGGACGTGTGGTGCTCGAGAGCGTGCAGCTGAAGTGGCAGAACGTGCCCCTCGCGGAGCGGTTCGAGCGGGCGCTCGGTGCGCCGGTGCTGCTGATCAACGACGTCGACGCTGAGGCCATCGCCGAAGCCGGCATGGAGGAGTCGCCGTCCGGCTACCGGCTCTTCATCCACCTCGGTGGCGGCGTCGGTGCGGCCGTCACCCTCGACGGCGAGCTGGCACCGGGGCCCCGCGACCGTGCGGGGGAGATCGGGCACGTGCAGGTCGTGTTCGGCGAGGCGGCCCGTGCGTGCCGATGCGGTCAGCGCGGATGCCTCGAGTCGGCCGCCGCCCTGGGTGCGATGCTGGGCGAGGAGTTCTCCGACGCCATGGACGCGTCCGAGATCCGTGCGCTCGCCGCGCAGGCCGACGAAGAGCAGCTCGACGAGGGCGCACGTGCATTGGCCAGGGCTGTCAAGCTCATCAGCGCTCTGCTCGATCCGATCGAGGTGGTCATCGGGGGACCCGCGACCGAGCTCGGACCGCGCTTCCTCGACAGGGTGCGGGAAGAGACCGAGTACCCCGCTCGCGGGACCGCCCAGGTGCCGGTGCGCTACGCCGATCCTCGCGTGTCGCTCGCGGCCGGGGCGGCGCAGGCCGCCCTGACCTCGGCCTTGGGTGTGCGGTGGAACCCGGAGCAGCTGCGCGCCGCATCCACGTCGCGCAGCTAGGGCACCCGTTCCGAAAAGGGCAGGGCCGTCGCGACCTCCGGGATGAGGCGGCGACGACCCTGCTGTGGACCCGCGTGCGGTTTACCTAGACGTGATCAGGAAGGTTCGCTCGAGATGCGTTCGGCCCGATCAAGGTCATCTGATCGAAGAAGTTTCGATGCCTGAAGGATCTCGACACCGAGAAGATGCCCATCTGCATCGAAATCAAGGATGATCTCCCCCACTCCGTGAGGGTTTCGAATCTCCGGTACTTGTGCAACAGATTCCCCCGCTTGCACTTCGCGCCCGACCGTGAGGTAAGCGGCATCCACTTCGGGGTCATATCTGATGTGCATCAGCGGTCACTTCACGCTGCCGGCGGTCAGTCCGCCGACGAGGCGCTTCTCGATGAGCATGAACAGGATGACCACCGGCAGGATCGCGACGATCGAGACGCCGAACACGTACTGCCAGCTGGTCTCGTACTGACCGACGAACTTGGTCAGGGCGACCGACAACGGCTGGTTCTTGTCGGTCGACAGGATCACCAGCGAGGCGGCGAACTCGTTCCAGCACGCGACGAACGTGAAGACGATCGCGGTGACGATGCCCGGCCACACCAGCGGCAGGTTGATCTTGAACAGCACGGTGAAGCGTCCGGCTCCGTCGATCTGCGCGGCCTCGTCGACCTCCTTGGGGATGCCCGCGAAGAAGGAGTGCATGATCCACACCGCGAACGACAGGTTGAACGCCGCGTTGATGAAGATCATCGCCATCCAGGTGTCGCCGAGTCCGAGAACGGTGAACTGGCGGAACAGGCCGGAGGTCAGCACGGCCGGCTGCAGCATCTGTGTGACGATCACGAGGAACAGGAACACCATGCGGCCGGGGAACTTGAAGCGTGCCGTGTAGTACGCCGCCGGAAGTGACACCAGCAGCACGAGCAGCGTCGCGAACACGGCGATGACGATGGTCGAGATCAGGTTGTACGGCAGGGGCGTCTCGGGGGTGGACCACATCGAGATGTAGTTCTCCCAGTGCCACTCGGTCGGGAGGTAGGTGGGATCGACGGACCGGATCTGCGCCTTGGTCTTCACCGAGCCGAAGAACATGATCAGGTACGGCAGCACGAAGATCGCGAGCACCAGGAACCCGGCGACGGTGCGCAGGATCACGCGGGGCAGCGTCACCTGGTCTTCGGTGTAGCGGCGCTTGCGTCCGGGGGTCGGAGGGGTGGTGCGGCGGCCGCGGCCTCCCGCGGTGGTCACGAGCTCGGTCTCGGTCACGGTCATGATCAGACCTCCTTCATGGGCTTGACGATCTTCACGTACGCCGCGACGATCACGATGACGATGAGGAACGCCACCACAGAGAGGGCGCTCGCGACGTCGACCTTCTTCTGCAGCTCGATGTACTTGAAGATCAGGGTCATGATCGTGTCGGCGCCGTAACCCGGGATCGAGCCGGTCATCACCTTCAGGATCGGCAGCGAGTTGAACACGTTGATGATGTTGATGAGGATCGCCACGGCCAGGGCGCTGCGCAGTTGGGGCAGCACGATCGACCAGTAGGTGCGCGCGGGGCCGGCGCCGTCCATCTTCGCGGCTTCGATCGCATCGGCCGGGACCGACTGGAGCCCGGCGAGGATCGTGTACGTGGTGAAGGGAAGCGACACGAAGATCGCGATCACGATCGACCAGGTGAAGGCCGTCGCAGGGTTCTTCGTCCAGCCGTAGCCCACCGCGTCGTCGGAGAGCCCGATGTCGTAGAGGAACTTGTTGAAGATGCCGAAGTACGGTTCGAGGCTGTAGTAGAACACCATGGTCGTCATCACGACGGAGGCGGCCCACGGCACGATCACGGCCATGCGCACGAGCTGACGCCCGGGGAAGGCCTTGTTCAGGATCTGCGCCAGACCGAGCGAGATCACCACCGTGAGGGTCACCACCGCGACCACCCACACGATCGTGCGGAAGAAGATCGGCCAGAACTCGGTGAAGGTGAAGACCGTCACGAAGTTGTCGAAGCCCACCGAGCCCTTGTCGAGGCCGGACAGGGAGATGTCGCGCGTGGAGTTGAAGAACATCACCCCGGCGGGGAACAGCACCACGCCGAAGATGAGAAGCAGCGCCGGTGCGATCCAGGGCAGCGCCTGGAGGAGGTCCTTTCCGCCCGGCCGGCCGCGCGTGGCATCCGGGGTCTTCGGAGTGCGGGGGCGGCTGCTCGCCGCCCCCGCGAGGTTCGAGGACTCTGTCTTCTGGCTCATTCGGGTACCCGAACCTCTCCGATCAGCGGGCTCAGCCCGCGTCGACCTGTGCCTGGATCTCGGTCAGCACGTCCTGCGCCGGCTTCGACTGCAGCTGGCCGAACAGCGACTTGAACGCACCGTCGGCGGCGGACCACTTCGGGTTCGTCGACGGGTAGAACTGCGCGTCGGGCAGCACGTCGAGGAACGGCTTGAGGGCCTCCTCGCCGGAGAGCTGCTCGGCGCCGGACTTGGTGACGGGGAGGAAGCCCTCGGCCTGCACCCACGGCACGTACACGTCTGCCGAGTAGTAGTAGTCGAAGAACTTGGTGATCGCTTCCTTCTTGTCGTCGTCGTTCTGGAACGCCATCAGCTGGTCCATGACGCCGAGCGTGAACGGCGAGCCGTCCTTCGTCGGGATCGGGACGATGGAGTAGTCCAGGTCGGGGTTGTTCTCCTCGATCTGGCCGACCGTCGGCGGGAGGCCGACCTGCATGCCGATCTTGCCCTGGATGAAGATGTCCATCAGCGGGGAGCGCTGGGTGGACCCGGGGTCGGCCTGGGTCGCGCCGGCGTCGATCATCTTCTTGATCTGCTCGGCTCCGACCAGGTTCTCCGGGGTGTCGATCGTGATCTCCGACGCGTCGCCGAACGATCCGCCGCCGCCCCACAGCCACACGGCGGCCTCGGCCTGAGCCTCTTCCGATCCGAGCGGCATGCCGTATCCGGCGACTCCGCCCCCGAGCGCGGAGACCTTGGTCGCGGCGTCGAGCAGCGAGTCCCAGTCGGTCGGCGCCTCGACACCGGCCTGGGAGAGGAGCGCGTTGTTGACGAACAGGGCGCGAGCCGAGGCGATCAGCGGCAGGGCGTACGCGGTGCCGTCGACCTCGGCGTTCTTGAGGAACGACTCCTGGAAGTCCGAGTAGGTGTCGTCCGAGACGACGTCCTTCGTCGGGTAGAGCAGCTCATCGCCGACGAAACCCGCGAAAGGCCCGCCGTTGTAGATGTCCGGTGCCTCGCCGGCCTGGATCTTGGTGGAGACGACCTTCTCGAGGTTGTCCCACGACTGCACCTCGAGCTTGACCTTGATGTCGGGGTTGGCCTTCTCGAACCCGTCGATCACGGTCTCCCAGTTGGCCTTGGTGCCGTCGGAGTAGCTCGGGACGAGGAGGTCGAGCGTGGTGGATCCTTCCGCGTCGCCGCTGTCGCCGGAAGAACCGCCGAACCCGCACGAAGCGAGCGAGAGCGTGGCGACGGCCGCAATGGCGGCGGCGCCGAACCGCAGTGACTTCTTCATGTGTATTGCATTCCTCACTGTGATGTCCGAACCCTCGGCGGCGGGGCCGCGTCGGGAGGGGGGTGTGGTGCACAGTCGCAAGCACATCACGCGACAGTGCGTGGGTGACCGCTTCGCCGGGAGGCAACCGCGATCGTTCAAGCCGGGGCTCGGGTGGAACTTGTCCGATTATTTGTCAGGAGAACAAACAAATCAAGGTAAAGCTGTTGACGACTCGATTCGACGCCATACTATGATCGAATCAAGCGTGAAACGATCACAAGTATGCAACATATCGCCAGAAAGGCACCTCGATGACTGAATCGCTGCCCGGCGCACACATGCGCGAAGAGCTCAACTCCCAGCCCGAGATGTGGACTCGGGCCGCAGACCTGAAGGCCGAGCAGGCGCTGCTCCCCGCTTCCGGTGCCCGGATCGCCGTCGTGGGCTGCGGTACCTCGTGGTTCATGGCGCAGTCGTACGCGGCGCTGCGCGAGTCCGCCGGCCACGGCGAGACCGACGCGTACGCGGCATCCGAGGCCTTCCTCGACCGCGGGTATGACGCCGTCGTCGCCCTGACCCGCTCAGGGACCACCAGCGAGGTGCTCGAGCTCGTCGAGCGCATCAAGGGGCGCATCCCCACGGTCGGCGTGATCGGAGACCCGGACTCGCCGCTGGTCTCGCTGGTCGACGACGTCGTGCTGCTGCCGTTCGCCGACGAGAAGTCGGTGGTGCAGACCCGTTTCGCCACCACGGCCCTCGCCCTCTTCCGCGCCTCGCTCGGTGAGGACCTCTCCGGCGCCATCGCCGACGCCGAGGCCGTGCTCGCCGAGGACGGCGACGACGAGCTGCGCGACGCGGAGCAGTACACGTTCCTCGGTCGCGGCTGGACCATCGGCCTCGCCCACGAGGCCGCGCTGAAGCTGCGCGAGTCGTCGCAGTCATGGACGGAGGCGTACCCGTCGATGGACTACCGCCACGGTCCGATCGCGATCGCGGCCCCGGGCCGCGTCACCTGGCAGTTCGGCGAGGCGCCCGACGGCCTCTCGGCGCAGGTCGAGGCCACCGGTGCCCGGTTCGAGCAGCGGGCGATCGACCCGCTCGCCGACCTCGTGCGCCTGCACCGCACCGCACTCGACCGGGCCGTCGCCCGAGGCCTCGACCCCGATCAGCCCCGCAACCTCACGCGATCCGTCATCCTGGATGCATGACGCAACCCGCCGCCGGAGCCGACCATGACCCGAGCTGACGGGACGACCGACGTCCCCGACGTCGAGCGGGATGCCGCAGGGGAGAAGCTCGCCGCCGTGCGGACTCTCGGCGGCGGCGCGCCCGTGCTGGCGTTCGACGTGGGCGGCACCGACATCAAGTCGGCCCTGTTCGATGCCGACGGCACGGCTCTCGGGCTGCGCCGCACGCCCACGCCGATCGCCGAGGGCGATCGCACGCAGGTGCTCCTCGACCGCCTCGAGGTGCTGGCGGGAGAGCTCCGCGCCGCGCACCCCGACGTCGTGCCGCAGGCCGTGGGGCTCGTCGTCCCGGGGATCGTCGACGCGGATGCCGGGCTGGGGGTGTTCGCGAGCAATCTCGGATGGCACGACTCTCCGTTGCGCGATCTGGCCGCAGAGCGTCTCGGGCTCCCCGTGGCGTTCGATCACGACGTGCGTGCGGCGAGCTGGGCGGAGCGACGACTCGGCGGTGCGCGTGACTACGCCGATGCGGTGGTGCTCGTGATCGGAACCGGGATCGCGGGCGCCCTGCTCGTCGGGGGCGTCCCGTACACCGCGGGAGGATATGCGGGCGAGATCGGGCACTCCCCGATCGCGGACGGGCCGATCTGCGCGTGCGGCGCTCGCGGCTGCCTGGAAGCCGTCGCCTCGGCCGGAGCCATCGCCCGTCGCTATCAGGAGGCGACGGGAATCTCCCCCGAGGGGGCGAAGGACGTGATCGCGCGCGCGGCGGCGGGCGATGAGACCGCTGCGGAGATCTGGAACTCGGCACTCGACGCTCTGACGATGTCGCTGGCTCAGCTCACCGCCGTCGTGGCGCCGGAGGCCGTGGTGATCGGAGGCGGGCTGTCGCGTGCCGGTGGTGCGCTCTTCGACGAGCTGCGCACGCGCTTGGCCGCGCGGCTCAGCTTCCACCGCATCCCCGCTCTGGTCCCGGCCGAGCTCTCCGGCAACGCGGGTCTGCTGGGTGCCGCGCTTCGAGCTCGGGAGCTCACGTGATCCTCACCGTCACCCCCAACCCCGCACTCGATCTCACCTGGCGCGTCGACCGACTCGTCGAAGGGGGAACGCACCGCGCGGACCCCGGAGCGGCGCGCGCGGGTGGCAAGGGGCTCAACGTCGCCCGCGTGGCCCATGCCGAAGGGACCGAGGTGCTCGCGGTCACCACCGTGGGCGGTCGGGTCGGCGAGGAGTTCGCGGAGGAGCTGCGGGCGAGCGGCGTGCCGCACGCCCTGGTGCCGGTCGCCGCCGAGACCCGTCGCAGCATCGCGGTGGTCGATGCGGCACTCGGAGACACCACGATCATCAACGAACGCGGCGTGAATCCGACCGACGTGGAGTGGGCGGCACTGCTTGCCGAGGTGGTCGAACGGCTCGCGGGCACCCGGGTGCTCGTCGTTTCCGGCAGTCTGCCGCCCGGTGCGCCCGAGTCGTTGATCCCCATGCTCATCGCGGTGGGAAGGGATGCCGGCGTGCCGGTGATCGTCGATACCTCCGGCCCTGCTCTGCTGCTCGCCGCCGACGCCGGAGCACGCGTGCTCAAGCCGAATGCGGCCGAGCTGGTCGAGGCCACCGGCATCGCCGACCCGGTCGACGGAGCCCGATCCCTCATCGCCAGGGGCGCGGAGCTCGTGCTGCTCTCGCTCGGCGCCGAGGGCATGCTCGCCGTGACCGGGACCGAGCTCGTGCACGCGCGCCTGGACGAGCCGCTCTCCGGCAACCCGACGGGTGCGGGCGATGCCGGTGTCGCAGCGTGCGCCGTGTTGTACGCCGCCGGGGTGCGCGACCCCGAGCAGATCCTCCGCCGTGCAACGGCATGGTCCGCCGCCGCGGTGCTCACGCCACTCGCGGGCGACATCTCCTCACGCTGGACCGAGCTCGAACAGCACTTGCGCATCTCGCGCCCCGACCCTGAATCCTTCCGGAAGGACCCCTCGTGACCCTCGTCTCCGCTCGCGACCTCGTCTCCGCGGCATCTGCTGCCGGCACGGGCATCGGCGCTTTCAACGTGATCCATCTCGAGACGGCGGAGGGCTTGGTTCGGGCAGCCGCGCTCGCACAGCTCCCCGTCATCCTGCAGATCTCCCAGAACTGCGCCGACTATCACGGTGGGCTCGAACCCATCGCCCTGGCGACTCTCGCGGTGGCACGGCGCGCGCAGACCCCCGTTGCTGTGCACCTCGACCACGCCGAGCGGCCGGAGCTCGTCGACGAGGCCATCGCGCTGGGCTTCGGCTCGGTCATGTTCGACGGCGGGGCGCTGCCCTACGACGACAACGTGGCGCTCACGGCGGCGGTCGCGGCGCGTGCGCACGAGGCCGGCGTGTACGTCGAGGGTGAGCTCGGCGAGGTGGGGGGCAAGGACGGAGCCCATGCGCCCGGTGTGCGCACCGACCCCGACGAGGCGCGGGCATTCGTGGCAGCGACGGGAGTGGATGCTCTCGCGGTCGCGGTGGGCTCTTCGCACGCGATGACCGACCG
>NZ_LSJW01000086.1:0-15414 GCF_001557335.1 Microbacterium sp. CCH5-D1 | reverse complement strand
CCCGCCTGCGCGACGTAACGCTCCTCCAGGGTCGAGCGGCCTTCCGCGGTCTCGTAGACCGGGTCGATCGGAGCGGCGATGCGGACGGTGCCTGCGTTCACGGCGACGCGGACCCCGGTGAGCACCGTGGACGGCAGCTGCAGCTCATCCAGATCGACGCCGGGGATGCGCAGCTCGTATGCTCCGGTCGGCAGCGGGAGGGACGGGCCACCCCACCGCGACGCCTGCAGAGGGAAGGTCGCCTTCCAGGTTCTCCCTCCGCCGGTGAGGCGGGCATCGACCTGCGCTCGCGGACCCACCAGCTCTGCCGCTTCCGGTCGCTGACCGGTCCCTTCGATGATCAGGGCCTCCGCCGCGTCATCGATGCGGGCCGTTGTCATACTGCTCCCTTCGGCGCGGGTATCCCCCGCGCGCGGATGACCTGGTACACACGCTCGGTGTTCCGTCCGTCCCGATATGCATGCATCTCCGCGCTGAGCGTAGCGGAACGCTCGGACGCCGCGTCACGCACGGCATCATCGCCGAGGAGCGCGTCGAGCTGCATCAGCAACTGCGTCCAGTCGGAGGCCGCATCGGGCCCCGCGACGTCCTCGAACCGGCCGTAGAACCCGCGGGTGCGGCCGTACTCCTCCGCATCAGGAGCCAGGAAGAGCACGGGCATCCGCAGCAGACCGACGTCGTACGCGAGCGAGGAGTAGTCGGTGATGAGCACGTCGACCGCGGGAAGCACGGGGGTCACGTCCGCCAGCAGAGAGGAGCCGAGCGCGCGCACCCGCCTGCTCGGAAGCGGCGGCGCATACCCGCCCTCGCCCAGCGGATGGGAGCGCACGAACAACACGGCGTCGTGTTGCTCGAGCACACGCAGGATGCGGATCCACTCCTCGCCGGTGGGGACCGCGGGGTCGGCGGCGCCGTCGCGCCAGGTCGGCGCGTACAGGATGGTGCGCGAGGTCTCGGAGACGTCGCCCGCGACTCGACAGAGCAGGGCGGACGCGCGCGACCTCACCTCATCCGCCGGTCCGGAGGAGAGCACGTCGACGCGAGGCTCCCCCGTGACGACGACGCGCTCGTCGCCGAGGCCGAACGCCGACTCCAGGCGCCCTCTCGCGCGATGCGAGGCCGCAGGGAGCACGCGGATGCGCTGGGCGGCCGCACGGTACAGGACACCGACCGCGCGACTCAGCAGCGCCGCTCCGGGGACGGCGGGGACCTCCGTCGTCGCCCGGGAGTCCAGCCCGATCCGCTTCAACGGGATCCCGTGCCAGAGCTGGACGACGAACCCGCCCCCGTTCGCGTAGCGGTTCACGTCGCCCAGTCCGTGGGTCACGACGAGCACGCCCGCCCGCGCTGTCGCCCACCAGCCTCGCAACCCGCTCTTGCGGACGAAGCGGATGCCGAGTGCGGCAGCGTCGTGGTCCTCGCGCTCCGAAGACGTGAGCCATACCGTGTCGTGGCCGAGCCGCGCTGCGTGGCGCTGCAGCGCGAGAGCGCCGTCACCGACCCCGGCTCCACAGCCGAAGACCCAGCGCCGTCCACGCGGCAGCACGAGCGTGCCGATGCGTCCGACGGCATACAGCGGGATCCGGAGCAGCTTGGCCGCATTGCCGGTGCCGAAAGAGAAGGACGCCACTCCGCGAGCCTATCGCGGGGTGGCGTCTTTCTCTGTGTGTGAGGCGTACTCAGCCGGCGAGTTCGCCGAGCGTCACGTCGACGTCGTAGTCCTTGCCTCCGCGCACGTACGTGACCTTGGCATCGCTGCCGGCCGCAGCCGCACGGACCTGGGCGGTGAGATCGCTCGCACTGGTGATGGGGACACCGTTGAACTCGGTGACCACGTCACCCTCCTTGATGCCGGCGGCCGCCGCTGCGCCGCCCTCGTTCGCCTTGGCGATGTAGGCCCCGGAGACGGTCGCTCCCTGCACGCTCGAGGCGTCCTGCACGGAGGCGCCCAGCAGACCGTGCGTCGCGACCCCGTCGGCGATGATCTCGTCCGAGACGCGCTTGGCGATGTTCGACGGGATGGCGAAGCCGATGCCGATCGAGCCCGACTCCTCGGAGCTTCCCGAACTCGCGATCGCGACGTTGATGCCGATCAGCTCGCCCTTGCTGTTCACCAGAGCACCACCGGAGTTGCCGTGGTTGATCGCCGCGTCCGTCTGGATCACCGCGATCGAGATGGAGTCGGAGGTCTGCGGCGTGCCGCTGCCCGGGATGTCGAACTGGAACGGTCCCTGTCCCTGCCCCTGATCGGGCGTCTGCTGCTGATCCGGCGCATCCTGCGACGAGGAGTCGGGCAGCGCGGAGGAGGCGATCTGGATGCTCCGGTTCAGGGCGCTCACGATGCCGGTCGTGACGGAGTTCGCCAGTCCCAGCGGTGCGCCCAGCGCCACGGCCGTGTCTCCGACGTTGAGCTTCGAGGAGTCGGCGAACTCCATCGGGGTGAGCCCCTTGGCATCCTTCAGCTTGATCACGGCGAGGTCGTAGATCGGGTCGGTGCCGACCACGGTCGCCTCGAAGATGCGCCCGTCCGACGTCGTCACGCGGATCGTCGGATCGGCGACCGCGCCGCCCAGCGTCACGACGTGCGTGTTGGTGAGCACGTATCCGTCGTCGCTGATGATGACGCCGGACCCGCTGCCTGCCTGGTCGGAGCCGGCGACCTCGATGGTCACGACGGAGGGAAGGGCTGCCGTGGCGACGGCGGTCGTCTCGTTGACGGATCCGGGGTTGTTCACCGTCACGGTCTGCGGCCCTGTGGCCGTGCCCGACGACGGGCGGTCCTGGATGCCGTTGAGCAGCGCCCCTCCGCCGAATCCGGCGACTCCGCCGACCAGGGCTGCGGCCACGATGAAGGCGGCGAACTTCGCGCCGCCACGAGGCTTCTGCTCCTTGGTCTTCGTCCCGTCGCCGTGGGCGCCGTACGGAGCGCCGTCGCCGAGAGGCTGGGTGGGCTGCGTGTGCGCGGTCGCGGTGGGGATGCCGAACGCGGCTCCCTGCGCAGTGGCCGTTCCCGGTGCGCCGGCGGCCGGTGCCGCGTAGCCGTGCGGAACCGGGGCGATCACGGGCGCGGCCGGGGCCTGCGAAGTGAAGGACGACGGCATCTCGTGGCCCTGTGTCGGCGCGGCAGCGGCCGGAGCGACAGGCGCCGACGGCACGGATGGCGACGCGGCAGAAGGCGCGGTCGAGTCAGCGGCGGCGTTCGTCGCCGGCTGTGCGGCGACCTCTGCGGCCTCGGTGGACGGCACGGCGTCGTTCGACGCGGGTACCGACTGGTCCTGGGGGTTGTCTTCGTTCATGGTGTGTGCTCCTTCGACGACCATTTCAGAATGACGCCTGTATCTGTGCGTTCCTTATGTCGAGGATGAGTTTCAGCTATGGCCTTAGCCTGTTCTTCATGAGTGTCATTCCCGGCGCATGGCGGCGCACGGCAGCGGGTGCAGGTCTGCTCGCTGCGGACGGAACCGTCGCGCCCACCATCTTCGCAGAGATGTCGGCGGCAGCGGCCAGAACCGGTGCCATCAATCTCGGGCAGGGCTTCCCCGACGAGGACGGTCCCGCCGAGGTTCTGGAGGCCGCACGAGCGGCCATCGCGAGCGGAGCGAATCAGTATCCGCCCGGTCGCGGCATCCCTGATCTCCTCGAAGCCATCAGCGCGCATCAGCAGCGCTTCTACGGGCTCTCGGTCGATCCGGCCACCGAGGTGATCGTGACCGCAGGGGCGACCGAGGCTCTCACCGCGACCCTCCTGGCGCTCATCGACGGCCCCGAGGACGAGGTGGTCGTGTTCGAGCCCTACTACGACTCATACGCGGCCGCTGTGGCCCTCGCAGGGGCAGCCCTTCGCACGGTGCCGTTGCGGGCTCCGGACTTCCAGCCCGACCTCGAGCGCCTCGCCGCGACCGTGAACGACCGCACCAGGATCATCCTCGTCAACGACCCGCACAACCCGACGGGCGCGGTCTTCGGGCGCGATGTGCTCGAGGAGGTGGTGCGCCTCGCTGAGAAGCACGATGCGATCATCGTCACAGACGAGGTGTACGAGCATCTGGCGTTCCATGCCCCGCACACGCCGATCGCCACCCTTCCCGGAGCCGCCGACCGCACGCTCACGATCTCGTCCGCCGGGAAGACCTTCTCCGCGACGGGATGGAAGATCGGGTGGGTGCACGGGCCTTCCGCCCTGATCACCGCAGTACTGACCGTGAAGCAGTATCTGACGTATGTGAACGGCTCGCCCTTCCAGCCCGCCGTCGCGGTGGGGTTGCGGATGGACGACGCGTACTTCGCCGACTCCGCAGCGTTGCTTGCACGCAAGCACGGGATCCTCGGCGATGGTCTGCGCGCGGCGGGCTTCACCGTGCACGCCCCGCAGGGCGGCTACTTCACCGTCGCCGACGCGACCGGCCTGGGCGGAGGAGACGCCGCTGCATTCTGCCGGGCCCTGCCGGAGCGCGCCGGTGTCGTGGCGATCCCGCTCACGGCGTTCGTCTCCGCTGCACACAGGAGCGAGTACTCGGGTCTGGTGCGATTCGCCGCCTGCAAGCGCGTCGAGGTGCTCGAGGAGGCGGCGACCCGCCTCGCCGCTCTGTCCGGCCGCTAGGCCCGCACGGGCTCGACGGCATACCGTCGTGCCCGCAGCGAGGGGTTGGTCACGCGGACGCGCTCGATCATGTCCCGCTCCACGGCGGCGACCGCGATCCCCGGGCCGGTGCCCACTCCGGCGAGCACGACGCCCTGGGGGTCGACGATCTGCGAGTGCCCGACACCGATAGGCGTCGGATGGTCGGCCGCGAGCACGTACACGGTGTTCTCGATCGCGCGCGCGGCGAGCAGTGTCGTCCAGTGGTGCTCCTTGAGCGGACCTCTCACCCACTCCGCCGGCACGACCAGGACGTCGGCCTCCGCGTCGACGAGAGAGCGGGCGACCTCCGGGAATCGGAGGTCGTAGCAGGTCATGAGCCCGAACCGCAGACCGCCCAGGTCGAAGGTGGCCGCGACTCCCACCTCGCCGGGCTCGACCCAATCGGACTCCGTCTGCCCGAACGCGTCGTAGAGGTGCTGCTTGCGGTAGACCGCGAGCACGCCGTCGCCGCGCACCGCCACGACCGTGTTCCGGACCCGCCGCTCGTCGGATGCCCGTTCGGCGAGGCCGGCGACGATCACGACCGCGTACTCCCCCGCCAGCGCCGTCAGCGTCGAGACGAACTCCCCGTCGAGTTCTTCCGCGTTCGCCACCAGGCTCTCGTCCATCGGGTCCACGAAGTAGCTGGAGTACTCCGGGAACACGATCAGCTTCGCGCCGCGCGCAGCCGCAGCTGATGTCAGCTCGGCTATCCGTTCACGATTGTCGGCTCGGGATGCGGTCGGCGCGAACTGGCACACGGCGACGGGGACGGCTGCGGTCTCGGACATGTCTCCATCCTCGCGCATCGACACGCCCGGGGCCCCGTCCGGAGGGCCCCTCGATTAGACCGACCCCGGAATCCGTGATAAGTTTCTTCTTGTGCCGCGGGGTGGAGCAGTTCGGTAGCTCGCCGGGCTCATAACCCGGAGGTCGCAGGTTCAAATCCTGTCCCCGCAACAAGATAGGCCCCGAGATCACTACGATCTCGGGGCCTTCACCTTTTTAATCGCGCACGACTCGACAGATTCGGTCGAGAATATGCAGCCATCGGCTCACGGTCCGGGTGGACAGCAGCGAAGTGCAGCACAGCGAGATCAGCAGGCTCCTCCACTCCGTGATGTTCCCGATCCAACGCATCGTGCAGGGCGAGAGTCATCTTCAAACGATTCTGGCTGAGATAGTCACATGCTTCCGTGAACGCGCGACACGGCGACTCGACGGAACGTTGTATAGCTGCTGGCCGACCTCAGGCGGTGCGCCCGTCGCGGGTCTGGGGTCCCCTGAGCGGCGGACGCACCTTGCGAGAACAGGGTTTGCAAACAGCGGAAGGGCCCTCACGAGGAGAGCTCCATCGCACTGCTAGTAAGAGCCCCGCCGACCAGAACGACGCCTCCAAACTCCCCAGAAGTTCGGGCCGCGCTCTAGTCCGAACCGTACACCCGCGATACCCCCGCTACACCCCCCGTGATCAACGCCTTCCAACTACTGCAGGGGACTTGGGTCGCACCGTAGCGTGTGCCTGCGGTGCGAGACCCTTCGAGGTGGCACCTCGGGGTGGCCGGAGAAACGTACCTGTGAGCGCGTACAGCTTGAGAGCGTACCGTCGGCAAATGAGTACACAACTGAAGAACGATTCCCCACTCGGGCTGGGGACGGTGCTCGTCGGATCTCTGCCGGCGAAGCTGATGACCGACGAAGCGCCCGACCGTTACACCGTGGAAGCGGTGTTCACCCGCCAGGCAGATCGCGACGAAGTCACAGCGATCCATGACGGCACCACCCGCGATTACTTGTCGACGAAGGGGTATCCCACCGTCGAGTTGCACGTCTCGGATCGACGCCTCGAGATTTACAACACGAACCTGGAAGAGCTCCGTGACGGCCTCGCACAGGTCATCGCCGAACACCTGTCGGAGATGACTGCAGCGATTCGCGCCGAGCGCGAGGTCGCGTCCGCGAGGCTCAACGATGCATCCGAGCGGGAGCAGGCACGCGCTGCCGCCGTTGCGGCGTTGGCGGAGTCGGTCACTTTCTCCTCCAGCACCCCGAACGCGGATGGCGATACCTCAGCGCGTGCAGATGATTGGATCAGCGAGGGCGGCGCCGCCCGCAGCTAGCGGACACATCCGCCTGGAGGTCATCATGACTACCGTCCGCAGCACGTATCCCCGCGACCGTTCGGACGCGGGACAACGGGTCGCGAGCCCGTTTACAGATCTCGCACAGCAAGTCCGGGACCGAGGTCTCCTACGACGCCGCTATGGGTACTACTGGACGAAGCTGATCGCAGCTCCGGTGGTCGTCGCGGCGTGCCTCGCAGCGTTTGTGTGGATCGGTGAGTCGTGGTGGCAGCTGGTCACCGCGGCGGCACTGGCGGTCGTGTTCACTCAGATCGCGTTCTTGGGGCATGATGCCGCGCACCGGCAGATCTTCTCTTCAGGGAAGTGGAACGATTGGGTGAGCATCGTCCTCGGGGACCTGCTCGTGGGCATGAGCTACGGGTGGTGGCAGCACAAACACACTCGCCACCACGCCAACCCGAACAAGCTCGATGCTGATCCGGATATCGAACTGCCCGTGATCGCCGTCACGCCGGAGACTACGGCGAGGCACCGCAGTCCCGTGTTGCGATGGTTGCGCGGGCATCAAGGCCTGCTCTTCTTTCCGATCCTGCTGCTTGAGGGGCTGTCGTTGCATGCGTCGGGCGTTCGGCGCGTTCTCTCGGCTGGCAAGCTTCCGCGGCGGTGGGCGGAGATCCTCTTCCTGACAGTCCGGATCGGAGGGTACTTGCTGCTGGTGTTCGTGGTGCTCTCCCCAGGGATAGCGTTCGTGTTCCTTGCTGTCCAGCTGGGGTTGTTCGGGTTCTACATGGGCATCTCGTTCGCGCCGAACCACAAGGGCATGCCCATCGTGCCGCGCGACATGAAACTGGACTTCCTCCGCCGCCAAGTGATGATGAGCCGCAACGTTCACGGAAGCCGTGCCCTAGACGTGCTCATGGGGGGCCTGAACTATCAGATCGAACACCACCTCTTTCCCTCGATGCCGCGCCCGCATCTGCGTCGCGCGGCCCCCATCGTCGCCGCGTACTGTCACGACAACGGGGTGCCGTACGCTCAGGTCGGACTGCTCACGTCCTACAGAATCGTGGTCCGCTACATCAACCGTGTCGGACTAGGAGAACGCGACGTCTTCACCTGCCCGCTCATCCAGACGCGGACTGCCATCGGCGCGTAGACCACATCATCGACGCCATCGACAACAGCGACCTCGCGCTCCCGGGGAGGTTTTGAATGGCGAAGTATCGATATCAGGCCGTGCGTGCGCTCCAGCCATCCCCGGAACACCGGACAACTGAAGATGTGTTCAGCTCCAGTCGAATCGTGCGCCAGTATGAGTTAGGTCCTAGCCAAGCGCGTTCCGCGCGTCTGAGAAGATCGACGGATGCGGAACCTGTCGACATCACCAACGCTGAGCGCCATGTCTGGGGCGAGGTGTCTGATGGGTGGCGGCTGCTCGATAGCCCGCAGTTCTCCGTGATCGAGGCGCGAGTGCCGGCAGAGGGCCCAGGGGACGCCGCTGACGCGCGAGGGCGAAAGCTCGACACATTCGCTCGACAGAAATCGGACGCAATGCCTGATTCGCGGTGATTTGCGCTGATTGGATGACCCCACGGAGAGACCCGGTCAGCCAAAGATTGCGCAAACCAGCACAAGCTTTGTAGTAGGGGCGCCTAGCTCCCGGAGGTCGCAGGTCCAAATCCTGGCCCCGCAACAAACGACAGCCCCTCCGACTCGGAGAAATCCAGTTCAGAGAGACTTTCGCTTTCTCTGTTCATCCTGAACCGCATCAGCCGCAGCGGGCAGCGGGCAGCGAGTCAGAGGAGTTCGGCCACCAGGCGCTCGATCCGGGTGCGGATGTCGTCGCGGATGGGACGGACCGCTTCGATGCCCTGCCCTGCGGGGTCATCGCGCTTCCAGTCCTCGTAGCGCTTCCCTGGGAAGAGGGGGCAGGCATCTCCGCATCCCATCGTGATCACGACGTCCGACGCCTGGACGGCTTCGGTGGTGAGCACCTTCGGCGCCTCCGCCGCGATGTCGATACCGAGCTCGGCCATGGCGTCCACCGCGATCGGATTGATCTGATCGGCCGGTATGGACCCGGCGGGGGTCGAGACACGAATGGGCGCCCCGAGGGACGCCCATTCGAATCGTTGCCGCAGGTCAGTTGCCCGCGGAGTCCAGCTCGATCAGCTTCTGGACCGCGGCAGTGAGGCGCTCGTCGGCCTCGGCGAACTTCGCGAGGTCACCCGCCTTGAGCGCGGTCTCGCGGTCGACCAGGGCCGCCTGAGCGGCCGCCAGTGCGTCCGCCTGGGCGTCCGTGGGCTGCGAGGGCTCCGTGGGGACCTCTCCGGTGTCCGGGACCTCGGCGTTCGGATCCGGCTCCACCGTGTCGTCACCGCCGGTCGCACCGGAATCACCGCCGAACAGCGTGTCGAGCGCTTCCGTGAGCGTGTTCTCGAACGCGACGCGATCACCGAACGCCACGAGCACCTTCTGCAGTCGCGGCAGCTGGGTTCCCTCGGACGACTGTACGTAGACGGGCTGCACGTAGAGCAGACCGCCACCGACGGGCAGCGTCAACAAGTTTCCGTAGATGACCTCGGACTCCCCCTGCTGGAGCAGGTTGAGCTGGGGGACCACCGACGTGTCGGAGTTGTACGTGTTCTGCACCTGGCCGGGACCGGGGACCGTGGTGTCGGTGTCGATCTCGAGCATGCGCAGCTGGCCGTAGCCGTCCGCCTTCACGCCCTTCTCCGACCCCGCATCGGAATCCACCGCGAGGTAGCCCATGAGCACGTCACGGCTTCCTCCCGCGCCCTGCGAGTTCGGGATGAACGTGGAGAACATCGAGAATCTCGGGGCGTCCTGACCCGGCATCTGCATGGTCAGGTAGTACGGCGGCTGCAACATCGACTCGCTGCGCGGATCGTTCGGCGTCTGCCAGCGGTTGTCCTGCTGAGCGAACGATCCGGCCTTGTCGACGTGGTAGACGCCGAGGATGTCGCGCTGCACCTTGAACAGGTCGGTCGGGTAGCGCACGTGACTCATGAGCTCACCGGACATCTCGCTGATCGGCTTCAGCGTCGACGGGTAGACCTTCTGCCAGGTCTTCAGCACCGGGTCCTCGTCGTCCCACGCGTACAGCGTCACCGAACCGTCATACGCGTCCACGGTCGCCTTGACCGAGTTGCGGATGTAGTTGATGTCGTCGATGGCGAGCGTCGGCGACGGGATGTTGGAGTCGGCGATCGCGTCCGACAGGCTCACGCTCGTCGAGTACGGGTAGGTCTGGCTGGTCGTGTAGCCGTCGACGATCCAGACGATGCGACCGTCCACCACGCTCGGGTACGGGTCGCTGTCGAGCTCGAGGTACGGCGCGACCTTCTGGACGCGCGTCTTGGGGTCGCGGTCGTACAGGATCTGCGAGTCCTCGTTGACGAGGTTCGAGAACAGGATCTGCTCTGACTGGAACTTCAGCGCGTAGAGCAGCTTCGTGAACGTGTCGCCGATCTTCGGACCGCCGTCGCCCTCGAACGTGGTCTTCGTCTCACTCGAGCCGTCCTTGCCGCGCGGGTAGTCGATCTCCGCGGGCTCGGAGTCCTTGGGGGCGCCGACGATCGAGTACTCGGGCGAGTTCTCGCCGAAGTACACACGCGGTTCGAAGTTCTCGCGGTCGGACAGGAAGCCCGAGGTCGGGATGCCGCGCTCGAGGAACACGGGCTCGCCGTCGGTGGTGCGCTGGTTGCCCGCGGCGGCCACGAGACCGTAGCCGTGCGTGTACACCGCGACACGGTTGTTCCAGTTGTCGCCGTCGCCGAGGCCCGACATGTCGAGGTCGCGCACAGACACCACGGTGTCCTGCATCTTGCCGTCGATCTCGTAGCGGTCCACGTCCATCGTGGTCTGGAACTGGTAATAGCCGCGGTACTGCTCGAGCTGACGCACCGTCGGCGGGATCACCTTCGGGTCCATGATGCGCGTCGAAGCGGTGGTCTCGGCGTCTGCGCGCAGCTGGCCGGCCTCGGCGTCCGTCTTGGCGGCGAACGGCGTGGTCTCGAGGTCTGCCACCCCGTACGCCTCCTTGGTGCCGTCGATGTTCCGCTGGTAGTACTCGGCCTGGTAGGCGTTCTGGTTCGGCTTCACCTGGAACGTGGTGACGACCCAGGGGTAACCGATGCCCACGACGAGCGATGCCACGATCAGCAGGGCGGTCGCCGCCAGCGGGAAGCGCCAGCGCCCGATGACGGCGGTGACGAAGAAGAGTATCGCCACGACGGCGGCGATGATGGCGAGGATCGCGAGACCGGGGATCGTCGCGTTGACGCCCGTGTAGGCCGCACCGGTGATGCGGTCGTCGGGCTCGACGAGGGTCTTGTACTGGTCGAGCCAGAGGCTGGCGGCCTGCACGAGCAGGTAGAGGCCGGCGATCACCGCGAGCTGGATGCGGGCGGGCTTCGAGATGCGCAGCTCGCCCTGGCCGATGCGCACAGAGCCGTACAGGTACGACACCAGCGCGGTCACCAGCAGCGAGAGCAGGAGCACCGCGGAGACGAACGCGAGCAGGATCGAGTAGAACGGCATCGCGAACATGTAGAAGCCGGTGTCGATGCCGAACTGGGGGTCGACGTCGGACGTCGCCACACCGTTGGCCCAGAGCCAGACCGTCTTCCACTGCCCGGCGGCAGCGAAACCGGCGAAGAGACCGAAGAAGATCGGCATGCCCCACATCGCCAGGCGACGGAGCGGTTCGATGACCTCCTGGTAGCGATCCAGCTGCGAACTGAGCCGGACGTACACGGGACGGAGCCGGTAGGCGAGCTGGATGACGACGAACAGCGGCACGGCCATCCCGAGGAAGCCGACCACGAACATCACCGCCGTGGCGATCCACTGCGTCGTGAGGACGCCGGTGAAGCCCACCTGGTCGAACCAGAGGAATTCCGTGTAGAGGGAGGCGAACACGAAGAAGACCGCGATCAGTGCGGCGATGATCACCAGTGAGATGCCGAGGATACGTCGGGACGTTCGAGGCGTGGCCGGATTCGGAGCTGAGGGCGAGGAGGTCACCCCTCCATCCTAGGCATCGCTCACTGTGCGCAGGCTGTCATCCCGGTCACGGGGCGGTCACGGCGTGGTCGCAGCAGCTTCCGCGCTCACCGGTCGGCGACGTCGCACGTCGGGAGCGCAGCGACGTCTCCGTCGTCGGCGATCACCTGCAGGGCGGCCAGCGACTCGTCGAGGGTCGCGGTGCGGATCACCTGAAGCCCGTCGGGCACATGACCCACGACCTCGTCGCAGTTGTCGGCCGGCGCGAGGAAGTACTCCGCTCCGGCATCTCTGGCGCCGTAGAGCTTCTGCCGGATGCCGCCGATCGGGCCGACGGTGCCGGCCGCGTCGATCGTTCCGGTACCGGCGATGTCCTTGCCGCCGTTGAGTTCGCCCTCGGTGAGCGTGTCGATGATGCCGAGTGCGAACATCATCCCGGCGCTCGGCCCGCCGACGTTGTCGAGCTGGATCGTCACGTCGATCTCGAAGTCGTAGTCGGTGCGGAGGGTGATGCCGATGAGCCAGGCGGTCTTGTCCCCCTCGGCGTGCTCCTCCGGGGTGACCTCGACGGTCTGCTCGGCGCCGTCGCGCACCACGGTGAGCTGCACCGGGGCTCCTCCCGCCGCCTGGATCGCCTCTCTCAGCTGGGTGGCCGAGGTGAGGGCCGTGCCGTCGATCGCGGTGATCACGTCGTCGGCTTCCAGGACGCCGTCGGCCGGCGAGTCCGCGACGGCATCGACCACCACGACCTGCGCGCCGGTGTCATAGCCGAGCTCGTTCAGCGCTGCCGCCGTCGCCTCGTGCTGGGAGTCGACCATCAGTGTGGCGTTGCGCTCATCGCGCTGTTCGGTGGTCACGCCCTGGGGGAACACGGAATCGAGCGGGACGACCGCCTTCGACGAGTCCATCCAGGCCAGAGCGAGCTCGAACCAGCTCGGAGTCCGCTCACGGTTGCCGACGACCTGCACCGTGGTCAGATCGAGGGTGCCGGCGGTCTCGAACGTCTCCGCGCCTTCGACGCTGATGAGCGGCACCTGCTCGCCGTCCGCGCCCTTCGCGGTGCCGAGCGTGTCGTACACCGGCCCCGGCCGCTGGATCACATAGGGCGACGGAAGGAAGGTGAGCAGGACCAGCGCGAGGAGCGCGACGATCAGCGCCCAGACTCCGAGTCCGAGCTTCCCAGACCGCGTTCGATCCACTGCATTCCTCCGTCGTTCGCGAGCGGCGTACACCGATCTGCCCGCATCGGGTTCGCGCGCAGAAACCTGTGACTAGCGTAGATGCCACGGCAACAGAACTGCTGAGAGGGCGAGTGACATGGCAGACAACGACCCGACACCCGAGGACTTCCAGGAGTTCCTGCGGAAGATGCTCTCGAACCAGGGCGGCGGGGACATCGACCCCGAAGCGCTCAGGGGCGCGTTCGAGGGGATGGACGGATTCACCCTCGACCCGGCGATGATGCAGACCATCATGTCGCAGCTCCAGGGCGCCTTCGGCGGTGATCCGTGGGAGAACGCCCTGCGCCAGGCCCTGTTCATCGCCAATCGCGACGGGCAGGGAGTGACCGACGGTTCCCGCACCTCGCTCGCCGATTCCTTCGCGCTCGCGAACCTGTGGCTCGGCGAGGCGACGACGATCTCCGAGCTCTCCGAGGCTCCGACGGCGATGACCAGGGGCGAGTGGGTCGAGAAGACACTCCCGGTGTGGAAGGAGATCGCCGACCCGGTGTCGACGAGCATCGCCGACGCCCTGACCTCGGCGTTGGACACGCAGGTGCCCGAGGACATGCGCGGCGTCGTGCAGGGAGCGGGGAAGCTCATGCGGGGCCTGGGCGGCTCGGTGTTCGCCGCGCAGTTCGGGCAGGTTCTGGGAAACCTCTCGCTCGAGGTCGTCTCCGGTGGCGACGTGGGAATCCCCGTGCTCCCTGCGGGGACCGCGGCCATCATCCCGCAGAACCTCACGGCGTTCGGGGAAGGGCTCGAGATCCCGGAAGACCAGATCGCGCTGTACCTCGCCACCCGCGAACTCGCCTACGCACGGCTCTACCGGCACGCGAAGTGGCTGCACCTGCACGTGATGGCGCAGATCACCGACTTCGCACGGGGAGTCACCGTGGACGTCGACGCTCTGGAAGACGTGGCCAGTCGCCTCGACCCCTCCGATCCCGAAGAGCTTCGCGCGGCCATCGAGGGCGGCGCGCTCCTCCCCGTGCAGAGCGAGGCGCAGCGCGAAGCCCTGACCCGTCTCGAGAACCTCATCGCGACGATCGACGGCTGGGTGGACGTGGTGACCGCCGAGGCGACCTCCCGTCTGCCGGACGGCGCCCGTATCGCGGAGGCCGCTCGACGCCGTCGTGCCGTGGGCGGACCGGCCGAGGACGCGCTCGGCGCGCTGGTCGGGCTCAAGCTCCGCCCCCGTCGGATGCGCGAGGCATCCGCGATGTGGCAGGCGGTGACGGATGCTGTCGGCATCAGCGGCCGCGACTCGCTGTGGGACTACCCGGACCTCATGCCGACCGCCGAGGACATCGACGACCCGAGCGGGCTCGTGGCTCGCCTCCAGGCCGCAGAGCGCGGCGAGCAGCCCGTCGCCGACGAGTTCGATGAAGCACTGGCCCGCCTGCTCGACGGCGACGACTTCTCGCAGGACAGGCCCGCGGACCAGAACTCCGCGGATTCGGACGGAGACGACGACGCAGCGCCGGAGGGCGACCGACCGGTCTGAGCACGACGGGTGCGGCCGAGGGAGCTCCCTCGACCGCACCCGCCCTCCCCCGTCTGGCGGATCCGGAAGAGTTCTCCACCGATGCCCGCAGACGGCCCCGCACCGCCCGGTTCCTCTCCACAATCGGAGAGATGCCGCTGACTCCTCCACTCCTCACCCGCCTGGACCCGGGCTCTCCGCTGCTCTGGCGAGACGAGCGCACGCTCCAGCTCGGCGACGATGACGGTCCCCGCTTCGACGCCGCGGAGCCCTGGGTGGAACGGTTGCTCAGCCGGCTGCGCTCCGGGTTCCGCCGCGGCTCCTTCGACGTGATCGCCCATGCGGCCGGCGCACCGCGGGAGGCGGCACGGATGCTTCTCGCTCGACTCGACGCGCTCCTGGTCGACGACCCCGCGCCCGCCCGATCGGCCTGGGTGGAGAGCATCGGTCTCTCGGACGGCCGCGGCGAGTATCGCATGCGGGAAGCGCTGACGGACGAAGGAATCACCCTGGTCGAGATCGGTCGGCGACCCGGTGTCGGTGTCGTGCTCGTGAACGGAGCGACCGCCGCGCTGCAGTTCGCCCGCTTTCTGCGCGAGGACACCGCGCACCTGCCCGTGTCGTTCGAGCCGGGCAGGGTCACCGTCGGGCCGCTCGTGGTTCCCGGCGCATCGGCGTGCCTCGCATGTCGCGACGCCCATGCCCGAGACCTCGAGCCGGCCTGGCCGCTGCTGCACGCACAGATGATCGGCCGAGACTCCGGTCCGATCAGGGCTGCGCAGGTCGCCGAGGCCGGGCGACTCGCGGCTGTGCTTCTCGCCGATGACGCCACGGCCATCGGACGCACGGTGCGGGTCAGCGCTGACGGCTCGCTCGCGTGGCGTTCGGTGACGTTTCACGAAGAATGCCGGTGCCGCGGCCCGTGGTTCCCATCTCGGCGAGGAACCGAGACCGTGCGCGCTCTCCCCGACCCGC
>NZ_LSJW01000085.1:0-16346 GCF_001557335.1 Microbacterium sp. CCH5-D1 | reverse complement strand
GTCGCCCAGCCACAGTGGCAGCGCCACGAGCCAGGCGAGGGCGAAGGACACCGCCATGAAGACGATCACCGCGGCCCAGGGCACGCGACGCGCGTGCAGGATCCGGTCGTTCATGAGGTCGCCTTTCCGTCGTCGGTCGAGGGGGAATCCGGTGTTCGCGAGCGGTCGACATAGGACTGCAGCAGTGCGGCAGCTTCTTCAGCACCGTCGATCGTCGCGATGAAGGGCCGTCGACCGCGGCGGGACACCTCGATCGCCGCGCCACGTCGCATGACGATGCCCGTGCGGCCGTCGACGGCGATGCGCCATCCCCATCCGCCGAACTCACCGAACGGCGAGATGTCCACGGCGCGGGCGGACTCGACCTCATCGAGAGGGATGCGAACACGCGGCCACCCCAGCAGGGAGCGGGCGGAGAAGCCTTCGGGCGTGACCTTGATACGGAAGGACGTGGTCGCCGCCACCGCGAAGCCCACGACGAGCGCGACCACCGCGACGATCCAGCCGCCCTCGACGCCGGTGCCGAGCATGAACGCGGCGACCACGACGAGGCCGAAGAGCACGACGAAAAGGAGCAGGAGCGCCCCGCGCGGCATCGTGGTCGTGGCGACCCACACGACGCGCTCCCCCTTCGCGACGTGCACGGCGTACCGAGGCTCGAGTGTGCGTCCCTGTTCCGCTCGCACTCGCGGCTGCACGACCCACGCGATGGCACCGACCACCGCGAGCGCCCCGAAGGCCAGGGCCATGACGCCGCCGATCCCCGGAGCGTCAGCCGCGTCGGCGAGGTCGCGCTGGATCGCGAGCGAACCGAGGCTCAGGACGGCGGCGAGGGACGACATGCCGGCGGCGAGCGCGCCCATCATCCGTGCAGCGCCGCCCCAGTGCGCACCGACCGCGGCGAGTGTCACGATGGCCATCAGCACGGGCAGCCCGAGGCCGACACCGAGGAGGATCCAGAGGTACGTGGCCGGAGCTCCGAAGCCGTCGGCACCGTTCAGCCGCCAGTGCGTCGCGACCTCCGGCGGCAGCGCGGGCAACCACGTCAGCAGGACCACGACGGCGATCGCCGTGATGACGACCGGCAGGATCACCGCGACGAGGAAGAAGGCCAGCCGGGCGCGTCGCAGCAGCGGAGGCGGTGTGCGCGTGAGGTCGTGGGTGGTTTCGTGATCGGTCATGGCGAATCCTCCTCGGGGTTCTCGATCGGGCGCATACCTGTGTCGGCATCGCGGTGGGCGCGGACGATGCCGGCGAGCGTGTCGGCGGAGACGCCGAGCGCTGCGGCGCGACGCACCAGGTCGTCGATGTCGTGCGCGAGTTCGGCCAGGGGCGCGGCCGAGGCCGCGATGACCGCTCCCCTGCCGCGACGGAGATCCACCAGGCCCTCGTCGCGCAGCTGCTGGTACGCGTGCAGCACGGTGTGCTGGTTGATGTCCAGCGCTTCGGCGACGTCGCGCGCCGCGGGAAGACGATCGCCGGGCGCCAGCACGCCGGCGAGGATGTCGGAGCGCACCGAAGCCGCCACCTGGTCGTACAGCGCCCGCGGGCTGTCGAGATCGACGCGGATCAGCATCCGGCCCTCCTCTCCTCGAATCTCTACTTATTCTATGCGAACTATAACAACTGTGACAACCCTCCAGACGGCTTTGTCGGACTCGGTCGGGTGCTCCACACTGACCTCATGCGCATCACTCCCCGCCGACTCGCGATCGGCATGAGCCTCTGGATCCCCAACCTCTTCAGCGGGATCCGCGTCCGTCGTTTCCGCGAGGACTGGACGCACGCGACCGTCGAGCTCCACGTCAACGTCTTCACCCGCAACTACGTCAAGACCGCATTCGGCGGATCGATGTCGGCGATGACCGATCCCTACTTCTTCATGCTGGTCATGCATCAGCTCGGACGCGACTACGTCGTGTGGGACACCCGAGGCGAGATCGAGTTCCTCAAGCCGGGACGTGGAGTGCTGACGGCCGAGTTCGAGGTGTCGAAAGAGAAGGCCGCAGAGATCCGGGAGCGGGCGCACGGGGGCGCCAAGGTGCTCGAGTGGTTCGAGACGGTCATCACCGACCGGGAGGGCGACGTCGTGGCGAAGGTGCGTCGCGAGGTCTACATCCGGGAGAAGAAGCGCGTCACCGCCTCGCGGGGTTGAACCCGGCGCCGAGCGTCGAAGACCTCGCGATCAGCGTCGGGGCGAGTCGCACGGTTTCGCGCGCGGTCGACGCCCCCGACACCAGTCCGAGGACGAGCTCGAGGGCCGTGCGTCCGCTCTCCTCGAACGGCTGGCGCACGGTGGTGAGGTCGAGCGCCTCGGCTACCTCGCCGTCGTCGTAGCCGACGACCGCCAGTGGCGGGGTGTCGACGTCGGAGCGCAGGGCGGACAGGACGGCGACGGCGAACTGGTCGTGATTCGCGACGATCGCCGTCGCTCCTGCGGCTCGGGCTGCGGCGATCACGCGATCGTCGACCGAGGACGGATGCGCCACCGCCAGGTCGGTCACCCCCAGGTGCTGCGTCAGCCCCTCGATGCGGAGCATCCCGGCCGACACGTACGCCGGCGAGCGCTGCGGCTCATGGACGAAGAGCACACGGCGATGCCCGAGCCCGGCGAGGTGGCGGCCGATCTGCGCACCGCCGTCGCGGTCGTCGACGAGGACGACCGGACCGCCCACGTCGGACCGCGTCGGCACCACGTCGACATAGACGACCGGGATGCGCGCCGCCTTGCTCGCCCGCCGCGCTGCTCCCCCGAGGGGAACCCCCATCACCACCAAACCGGTCGCGTCCGTGCGCGTGGGCAGCACGTCGAGCAGCGGCTCATCCGCGGCTGCCGCGGAATCGAGGTCGTAGGGGATGATGTCCACCGCCGCGTCCCTGGCCCGCCGGAGCATTCCGGAGAGGCGGCGCAGATACGACGGGTAGGTCGTGAACGGCGCGGCCACCGCGATGCGGGCGGCACCGACCCGGCGGCCTTGCGTCATCCGATAACCGAGGGTCGTGGCCGCCGCGACGATGCGTTCGCGGGTCTCCGGTCGTACCCGGTGCGGGGCGCTCACCGCCAGCGAGACGGTGGAGATGCTCACCCCGGCGCGCTCCGCGACGTCGTAGATGGTGACCCTGCCTGGTCGTGCGCGCATCGCCCGTGTTCTCTCTTCATCGAAGTTCTTCGATTGCCCAGACTAGGTCGGAACTCGTCTCGCGGGAACCCCGCCGAGACGCGAACCCATCGAAGGAGATGCCCGATGCCGACAGCACGGTCCCGGTTCCGACGCCCCGCGCTCGACAGCGCGGTGGCGGCGTGGGAGGAACGCGTCGCACCGCTGCTCGCCCCGGAGCCCGCAGACCCCGCGGGCCGCCGCCGGGTCGCGGCTCAGAATGACGACGCCGTGAGCGCCGCGCTGGGTATCACCCCGCTGCCGACCGCCACCGAGGACCACATCGTCCCGGTCGACGGGCACCCCGACGTGCGCGTGCGGGTCTACTGGCCCGGTGAGGAGCGCACACCGCCAGGGTCGGGGCTCCCCGTGCTCGTGTACTTCTACGGCGGCGGGTTCACCATCGCGGGCATCGACTGGGTCTCGTGGGATGCGCGCTTCCGGGTCAGAGCACACGACGCCGGCATCGTGATCGTCGCCGCCGATTACGCCCATGCGCCGGAGGAGCGCTTCCCCACGCAGCCGGAGCAGTGCTGGTCGGCGTTCGAATGGACCCACGCGCACGCGGAGGAGCTGGGGGCGTCGCCCGAGAGGATCGCCATCGGCGGAGCATCGTCGGGAGGCGACCTCGCCGCGGCCGTGACGCTCATGAACCGTGATCGCTCCGCGCATCCGATCGCGCTGCAGCTGCTGGAGAATCCCGCCCTCGATCTGACCATGGGACATGCCGACATGAGTGGCATCGATGCCCGCATGCCTGGCGTCATCGTGCGCGCGGTCGGCCGGACGCTCGTGCGTCAGTACGTCGGAGACGATGCCGCGGCGGCACGCCGACCGTACGCCTCCCCGCTGCGGGCCGCCTCTCACGAAGGCCTGCCGCCGGCACTGATCCTCACCTCGGAGCTCGACCCCCTGCGTGGTGACGGGGAAGCCTATGCGCGCGCACTCTCGGCGGCCGGCGTGCCGGTGACGGCGATGCGCTTCATCGGACAGACCCACGGCTCGCTGGGATCGACCGGGTTCGTGCCCTCCGCAGACGTCGCACACCGCCTCGTCGTCTCCGAGCTGCGCACGCTCCACCCAGGAGCGACCGCATGAGCGCTCCCGAGTACCTCGAGCCGCCGTTGGGTCCCGAGATCCGCGAATGGATCCAGCGCATCGGCGAACTCTCCGCGACGCTCCCCGACCTCGAGTCTCGCGAGATGGCAGCCCGTCGCCGGGCGCAGCGCGAGTTGAGCGACCGCCTCGCCGTCGAGTTCACCGCTCCCGTTCCCGCCGAGGTGGAGATCGACGATCTCGTGGTGTCGGGCGGAGCGGAACCGCTGCGTGCCCGTCGGTTCCGCCCGACGTCGGCGATCGGGGCGATGCCGACGATGCTGTGGCTGCACGGCGGCGGGTGGACGGGCGGCACGATCGACGAGATCCTCAACGACCGCCTGTGCGCGGATCGCGCGCTGCGGTCAGGAGTGCAGATCGTCGCGCTCGAGTACCGTCTGGCTCCCGAGCACCCGTTCCCCGCCCCCGTCGACGACGCCGTGGCCGCTCTCGCCGACCTCCGCGAGCGCGCCGCCGAACTCGACGTCGATGCCGACCGGCTCGGTGTCGGAGGCAACTCCGCGGGGGCGACGATCGCGGCGACCACCGCTCTGCGCCTGCGCGACGCCGGAGAGCCGCTGCATCACCAGGCGCTCGAAGTGCTGCCCGCGGCACTGCGGCTGTTCGGCGACTCGATGCACCGCCGCCTTCGGCCCGCCGAGCGCACGGGCATCGAGCACCTCGCCGGGCTGTATCGCGCGGGAGCGCCGCTCGCCGAGGCCTCACCACTGGATGCGACGGATCACCGCGGGCTCGCGCCCGCACTCATCCTCGCCGCCGAGTACGACCCGCTCCGCGACGGTGCCATCGCGTACGCCGACAGCCTGCGTGAAGCAGGCGTCCCCGTCGTGCTGCACATCGGACTCGGGCACGACCACGCGTCTCCCGGGCTCACCGGATGCTGGGAGGGAGCCCGCGAATGGCGCGACGCCTTCGTCGAAGAGCTCGCCGGTGCCTACCGCGCCGACTCCTATCCGATGCCCCGACCGTCGGCCGGAGCCGTGACCACCACCGGCACGCGGCCATGAACAGTTCCCACCCCGACCGAGACCAGGAGACGAAGATGTCCACCCACGCCGTCGATCCCGTTTTCCCCGCAGATCCCGCTCCCCCGCTCACCGCCGATGCGATCCCCGGACAGCGCCAGACGCGCCTGTTCTGGATCACCTTCGTGCTCGCGTGGTTCGGCTCCGGCATCGCCCAGGGCGTCGCCGGTGTCGCGATCCCGCAGCTGCTCAAGGAATGGGACCCCGACCAGGCGACGGGCAACCTCAGCATCATCCTCACCCTCGGCGGCGCCGCCATCCTCATCACGACGCCGATCTTCGGTCGGCTCAGCGACCGCTCGATGTCCCGCCTCGGCATCCGCCGCCCCTGGATCCTCTCCGGCGCGCTGATCGCCCTGATCGGCTACGTGATCCAGGCGACCGCGCCGAACCTCCTCGTGCTCGGCGTCGGCACGATCCTGGTCCTCGTCGGATGGGGCGCCGTGTCGATGACCGTCCACACCCTGTTCGCGGATCAGATCCGCCGCAGCATCCGCGCGATCATGTCCGCCGTCACCGGAGCGGCCACCGCCATCGGCATCCTCGGCGGAGTCTCCCTCGCGGGCATCGTCGCGCCCATGGGCCAGATCGGCATGTTCCTGATCCCCGGCGGCCTCTCCGTGGTCCTCGCGCTCACCCTGTTCTTCACGCTGAAGGACATCCGGCGACTGCTGCCCGCCGAGCCGCTCGACTGGAGCGGGGTGCTCGCCACCTTCTGGTTGAGTCCGCGTCGCTACCCGGACTTCGCATGGGCGTGGGTGTGCCGCTTCTTCATGACCGCGTCGATCGTCTCGGTCACGAGCTATCTCTACCTCACGATCTCCGGCCGCTTCGGCATCGACGACCCGACCGAGATAGCCGCCGTGCAGACTCAGGCCACAGCGGCCTTCACGCTGATGAACCTGGTCATGGCGTTCGTGTTCGGCGTGATCTCCGATCGCACGGGTCGCCGCAAGCCGAGCGTCATCATCGGCGCCCTCGCGAGCGCCGGAGGGCTCATCCTCGCGATCTCCTTCGGCGACATCGCCTTCTTCCTCGTCGGCATCGCGATCGTCGGGGCGGGGCAGGGCGCCTACATCGCCGCCGACGTCGCGCTGATGACGGAGTGCCTCCCCTCGGTCGAGGACGCCGGCAAGGACCTCGGCATCGTGGCTCTCGCCTACCTGCTGCCGGGCATCCTCGTCCCCGTTTTCGGATTCTTCGCGACCCGCATAGGCTCGCCCACAGGTGAGAACTTCGCGGCCCTCTACATCGGCGCGGTCGTGATGGCCGTGATCGCCGCGTTCGCGGTCACCCGAGTGAAGGGCGTGCGATGACCGATGCTCCCCGCCTGGGCGGCGCCGCGCGGCGCGAGTACCGGCGGCTCGCCCGCGTCGCCGACATGCCGGCGAAGACGCACCAGGACGTCGTCCGGACGACCGGCATCCGGGTGGCGTCGGACGACGGCGCCGCGCTCCTCACCGACCACTGGCACGCGGAAGGATCCGGAGGCGACACGATCCTGATCCGCACGCCGTACGGCCGCGACGGGATCGCCGGCGTCGCGCTCTTCCTGGCCGAGCGAGGGCACCATGTGGTCGTGCAGAGCTGTCGCGGCACCTTCGGCTCCGGCGGGACGTTCGATCCGCTGCACGACGAGGTCGCCGACGGGCAGGCGACGATGCGGTGGCTGCGCGCGCAGCCGTGGGCGACCGGACGCGTGCACTCGTGGGGCGGGAGCTACTTCGGGGTGACCCAGTGGGCGTACTGCGACGGCGACGACCGCCCCGACGCGCTCGGCATCGCCATCTCCGCGCGGCGCTTCGACGATGCCATCCTCTACCCGGGCGGCGGATTCTCGATCGACACCCCGCTCACGTGGGCATACGCCCTCGACATCCAGGAGCGGGCGCTGCCGTCGAAGGCCTGGGCGCTGCTGCGTGCCCGGCGCGGATTCCGTCGCGGCGCGCTCGCCGTCCCGCCGGCGGATGCCGTGCGCGTGGCCCGAGGCGCCGATCCGCAGTTCTACCGCGACTGGGTCGAGCACAGCGATCAGGGGGACCCCTGGTGGGAGCCGATGCACTTCGCGCAGGACGTCGACTCCATCCCGCCCGTCACGCTGGTCGCCGGCTGGCAGGATCTGTTCCTCGTGGGCCAGCTCGACGACTACGCTGCCCTGCGCGATGCGGGTCGTCCGGTGCGCCTCATCGTCGGCGACTGGGTGCACGGGGCGCCCGACATCACCGTCATCGGCGTCCGCGAGGTGCTGCGCTCGTTCACCGGAACGGCGCAGACCGAAGGGGTGCGCATCGACGTGACAGGTGGCGGCGGCTGGCGGGAGCTGGACAGCTGGCCCCCGCCGTATACGGCCGTGGAGCTGGAGCTCACCCGCGACGGGCGCCTCGACGGCACGGGCGTCGCCAGCCCCGCGGCTGACCTCACGTACCGCTACGATCCGGTGGCCCCAACCCCGGATGCGGGCGGCAGGACCCTCAATCCGTTCTCCGCCGGGCGCCGCCCCCAGCACACCCGCGAACGCCGGGCGGATGTGCTCGTCTTCACGGGCGACCGGCTTCCCGACGACCTCCTCGTCATCGGCACGCCCACGATCACGCTGTCCTTCGCGTCCTCGAACCCGCGTGCCGATCTGTTCGTGCGTCTGTGCGAGGTGGACGCGCGAGGGGTCTCGCGGGCGCTCACCGACGGGTACCGGCGCCTTCGGCCGGAAGAGGTGCACACGGACGAGACGCACACAGACGAGGCGGGCCGGATCCGTCTCGAACTCGCGCCTCTCGCCCACCGGTTCGCGGCGGGGTCACGCCTGCGCGTGCAGGTGTCGTCGGGCGCGCACCCGCTGCACCTGCGCAACCCCGGAACCGAGGACCCGGTGCGCGACCACTCGCGGCTCATCCCCAGCGATCAGACCGTCCGCGTCGGCGGCACGGCGCCGGCGACCCTCACGCTGCCCGCACTGGCCGTCGTGCCGTCACGCTCGCACGCCTCTTCACCCGCCGTTCACCGGCGCGTGACACGATGACGGGATGCCCCTCGCCCGTCGCCTGACGCTCGGAGACGCGGTCGCCATCGGTCTCGGCTCGATGATCGGCGCCGGTGTCTTCTCCGTGTGGGCTCCCGCGATCGGGGTCGCTGGCAGCGGCGTCCTCATCGCCCTCGCGATCGCCGCGGTCGTCGCATACGCCAATGCCACCTCATCAGCGCAGCTCGCCGCCGCCCACCCGGTCGCGGGTGGCACCTATGCCTACGCCCGCGCGGAGATAGGCCCCTGGTGGGGCTTCATCGCGGGATGGAGCTTCGTGATCGGCAAGATCGCGAGCTGCGCGGCGATGGCCATGACGTTCGCCGCCTACGCGGCACCGGCCGGCTGGCAGCTGCCCGTCGCGGTCGCCGCTGTCGTGCTGCTCGCCGCCGTGAACTGCCTCGGCGTGACCCGCACCGCCCTGGTCACTCGCATCCTCGTGGTGTGCTCCCTGCTCGGCCTCGCGGTCGTCGTGGTCTTCGGGTTCGCCGGCGCTCCGGCGGCGAACTCGACCCCCCTCCCCGATGCCACGGCCTACGGAGTGCTCCAGGGGGCCGGCCTGCTGTTCTTCGCATTCGCGGGGTACGCCCGGATCGCGACCATGGGTGAGGAGGTCGTCGATCCCGGACGCACGATCCCCCGTGCCATCGTGCTGGCGCTGGGCGGCACGGTCGTCGTGTACGCGCTGGTGGGACTCGTCGTCGTCCTGGTGCTCGGCGCCGGTGCGACCGATTCGACCGCTCCTCTGGTCGATGTACTGGTGGCCGCCGGAGCATCTGCCTGGGCGCCCGTGATCCGCATCGCTGCTGCCGCCGCTTCCCTCGGTGCCCTGCTGGCTCTGCTCACCGGGATCGGTCGTACGGCCCTGGCCATGGCTCGCGAGGGTGACGTCCCTCGATTCCTCGCGAAGATCGATCGGCGCCATCAGGTCCCGCAGCGCGCGGAGATCGCCATCGCGCTCATCGTGGTCGCGATCGTCCTCATCGCCGACCTGCGCGGCGCCATCGGCTTCTCCTCCTTCGGCGTGCTGCTGTACTACCTGATCGCGAACGCCGCCGCGTTCCGTCAGAGCGGGTCCGCGCGTCGGTATCCACGGGTGCTGCACGTGCTCGGAGCGCTCGGCTGCCTGGTGCTGGTGAACACTCTTCCCGTGCTGGCCTCACTGATCGGTACGGGGGTCGTCCTCCTCGGGGTCGGATACCGGCTGCTGCGGCTGCGGTTCGAAAGAGCCTGAGCCCCGCGCACGCCTGAGCTCGACGCGCCGCGGTCAGCCCCGCGCCTGGGAGCGGTACATGCGCGGTGCGATGCCGAGGACCGCCTGGAAGTCGCGCGTGAGATGCGCGTGATCCGCGTAGCCGAGCTCGGCGGCGATCGAGGCCAGGTCGGTCTCCGGGTTCTCTCGCACTCGCTGCGCCGCCTCCTGCAGCCGCCGACGTCGGATCATCGCGGCGGGCGAGAGCCCCACGTGGCGGTGGGTCATCCGCTGCAGGGTGCGCACCGAGACGGCCAACCTCGTGGCGGCCTCCTCGGGGGTGAGCGCGGCGCCATCGCCCATCAGGACGTCCATGAACGCGTTGGCCTGGCGTGCCGGTTCGCCGACCGGCCCCGCACGATCCTCGAGCCACTGAGAGAAGGCCTCGACCGCCCGCTCGCGTCGCCCCTCGCCCGAGCTCATCGTCGACACGACGGCAGCGCGCAGCGCGCCGGTACCGCTCCCGTCGTCGAGTTCCCACTCGTCGTCGACGAGAGACGCCGGATCGTCGATCAGCACGGCGACCGCTGCCGGACGCAGCAGCGCCCCGACGGCCCAGCCGCTCCCCCGCAGATCGCGGTACGACGCCCGCGTCGTCGCTCCGGCGAGCGTGACGGTGTTCGCGTCGACGACCAGGTTCAGCGCCGGATACGCCACGATCTCCTGCCGTGACGAGCGCCCAGGCTCGATGTCCCACTCCGGGATCCAGAACCACTCCACCAGCTCCGCGGCTGCCGGCGGCGGTGGCAGCCGGTGGAACTGCGGAAGGCGAGCGGGGTAGAGCACCCCGCGGGTCGGGTTCACCATCGGCCCAGCGTAGGCCCCGACGCCGACAGGGCGAGGCTGTCGCGGATCTTCAAGCCGCCGCCGCATCGCCCGTTCTACCGTGGCGTCATGAGCACAGACCACACCACGACGCACACCCCCACGGCCGGCGCGAACGGCACGTACACGACGAACGGGCGCCCGCACAGCGCCACCTCGCTCACCCCCTTCCTCGCCATCCCCGACGCGAAGCAGGCCATCGCGTTCTACCGCGACGTCTTCGGGGCCAGAGTCGTCGACGTGACCGAGTTCGGCGGCGTGGTCGCGCACGCCGACCTGGACTTCGGCCTCGGCCTGCTCCAGCTCGGGGAGCCCAATCCCGAGTACCACCTCGTGCGCTCCCCCGGTGGCGACGACGACTGCTACTCGATGGGGCTGTACGTCGCGGACGTCGATGCGGTCGTCGAGAAGGCGGTCGCCGCGGGAGCGACCGTGCGCGAAGCACCCGCACCGTTCGTCTCCGGTGATCGCTTCGCCAGCATCCGCGATCCGTTCGGGGTGCGCTGGTCTGTGATGACGCGCGTCGAGGACATCTCGGACGAGGAGAGCAGTCGTCGAGTGGCGGAGTGGGCGGCGTCGTTCAGCGGGTCTCCTGCGGACGAGGCGAGCTGAGCGACCGCTCCGCCGCGCGGCACACCGCCGGAAGCAGTGCCTCGGCCGTACGGCGGTAGCCCAGGGCGCTCGGGTGGAAGCGGTCGAGGCTGAACATCGCCTCGGGCTCGTCGAAGAACATCGGACCCACCGCTCGACGCAGATCGACCGGCTCCGCGCCCGCCCGCCGCGCCGTCTCGTCCTGGATCTCGGCCAGGCGGCGCGACAGACCGGAGGCGATCCGCCGCAACGGCTGCGGCACGGCGCGGAGCGCGCCCAGGTCGGGACACGTGCCGACGACGACCTCGGCATCCATGCCGCGCAGCCTGCGGATCGCCTCATGCAGATGCTGTGCCGACAGCGCAGGAGGCAGTCGGTGCGTCACGTCGTTGCCGCCGACGACGATCACGGCGACGTGCGGAAGATATCCCTCGGGGAGCGCATCGAACTGGCGCGGCAGATCGGGAGACTCCGACCCTACGACGGCCACCGTGCGCAACCGCACCGGTCGCTGCAACCGGCGCCCCGTCGCCTTCGCGAGCCGAGCGCCGAGAGTCTCCTTGCGGCGCTCGGCACCGAGACCGGCCGCGATCGAGTCGCCGAGCATCAGCAGCTCGAGCGGCTCGCCGCTGAGGGACCGGCGCCAGACACGATCCGCGTCGAGGGAGTGCTCCCCCAGCGGCTTCCCGATCCGCCGTCGGGCGAGCGCGGCCTGCTGCACCAGCACGACGCGGACGACCCCGAGGACAATGGCCAGAGCGGCACCCGCCAGGACGATGCGGACGACGAACGCGGTGCCGATGCGACTCACCCCACGATTGCACCCCGTCGGCGTGAACGCGGCGTGAACGCGCATCGGCCCGGGAAGGTTCCGGATGCCGACCGCAGGAGGCTCAGGACAGGGGCTTGAGCTCCAGGTCTGCGGCACCGGCGGACACGATCGCGAACGAGGTGTAGCCGTCGACCGCCGAACGCTCGAGCAGCGCCTTGACGTTCTTGGTGCGGCGCTCGAGTCGGACCCTGGCGCCGTCCGCGATGAGCGCGGCCTTGTGCGTGACGAGCTCGTGCACCGGAACGTCGGCGTCGTGGATCAGCACGACCGCGTTCGTCGTGACGTCCGACTCCTCTGCGATCAGGTCGACGAGGCGCTCGAACCCGAGCGAGAAGCCCACCGCGGGCACCTGCTGCCCGAGGAACCGACCGATCATGCCGTCGTAGCGTCCGCCACCGCCGAGGGAGTAGCTGACGGACGGATGCGCGAGTTCGAAGATCGTGCCCGTGTAGTACCCCATGCCGCGCACGAGGAACGGGTCGAAGACGAGCGGGATATCGGACTGTCCCCGTCCCGCAGCCACGGCCTCGCCGATGCCGACCAGGTGCTCGACCAGGTCGGCCGGAGCTCCGTCGGGCAGCGCCTTGCGGATCTGCCGCTCGCCGAAGGGGTTGTACTCCAGCGTCTGCGGGCGGCGGAGGAAGGCGTCGAACGCGTCGGCGGCTGCGGTCGATGCGCTGCGCTCACGGAGCTCCGTCGCCACTCCCTCCGGACCGATCTTGTCGAGCTTGTCGATCGTGATGAGCACGCCGGGACGCTCCTCGGCGGTGAACCCGAAGCTGTCGAGCATCCACTCCAGCACCCGGCGATCGTTGATGCGCACGGTCGCCCCGTCGAGGCCGAGGGCGTCGACCGCGTCGAGCGAGGCGACCATCAGCTCGGCCTCGGCGCGTGCGGTGTCGTCCCCCATGATGTCGATGTCGCACTGCACGAACTGGCGGTAGCGGCCCTTCTGCGGGCGCTCCGCCCGCCAGACCGGTCCGATCTGGATCGAGCGGAAGACGGTCGGCAGTTGACCGCGGTTGCTCGCGTAGAAACGCGCGAGCGGCACCGTCAGGTCGTAGCGGAGGCCGAGGTCGGAGAGCGCTGCGGGGTCGTCGGCGGCGGCGCGGATCGCGTCGGCATCCAGGCCACGGCGGAGGATGTTGTACGAGAGCTTCTCGTTGTCGCCACCGATGCCGGCATGCAGACGGTCGTACTCCTCGACGACGGGTGTCTCGATCTCGTCGAATCCATGCGCGAGATAGCGCTCGCGGATGACGGAGAGCACACGCTCACGGCGGGCCTTGTCGGCGGGGAGGATGTCGCGCATGCCGCGCGGCGGGTTCACGGTAGCCACAGTTCCATCTTTCCAGGTCTGCCGACTCGGTCGTGCCGGGATGGGGTCGCGCCGGGATCAGCGCGCGGCTTCGGCGGCGCGCACGTCGTCTTCCAGCGCACGCAGCCGCTCGCGGAGGGCGCGCTCGGCGTCCCACCCCTGCTCGCGGGCAGTCGCCACCAGCGCGAGGAGCGCGTCCCCCAGCTCTTCCTCCGAGGCGGGGGCGGCGGCAGAGGCGACCCGCTCGACGGGCACTCCTGCGCCGATGGCACGCCCGGCGATCTTCTGCGCGAGCGCGAGCGCCGGCATCCCGCGCGGCACTCCGTCGAGCACGCTGCGTCGGGTGCGCTTCTCCGCGGCCTTCGCGGCGTTCCAGTGCACCAGCACCTGCTCGGGAGTCTCAGCCACCTCCCCGGCGAACACATGCGGATGACGACGCACCATCTTCTCCGTGAGCGTCTGCGCCACGTCGTCGATGTCGAACGGATCGTCCGGGTCCTGCGCGGCGATCGCCGCGTGGAACAGCACCTGCCAGAGCAGATCCCCCAGCTCCTCGCGCAGGTCGTCGCGAGAGCCGACCTCGACGGCATCGATCACCTCGTGCGACTCCTCGATCAGATAGGGCACGAGGTCGCGATGCGTGATCTGCTGCGACCACACGCAGCGCTCCCTGACCGCGCGCATGGTCTCGGCAGCCTCGCGCAGCGGGTCCCCCCCGGGCGAGCGGACCTCGGATTCAACGCTCACGGTTCCTCCTTCTCCCGATGACCGGATCACGACGACCGATCACGACGCCCGATCACGACGCGCGATCACGACGATGCGGATGAGAGCCGACGGTACCAGCGCGCACGCAGCGACACGATGATGCCGGAGAGCACCAGCGCGATCAGCGAGCCCACCAGCACACCGAGGATCGCCTGATCCCTGATGCCGCCGTCCTCCGCGAAAGCGAGGTTCGCCAACAACAGGGACACCGTGAACCCGATGCCGCCGAGAGCGCCGGCCGAGAGGATGTCGGCGAACGGCAACGCCGGGTCCGATCCCTTCGGGCGGATGCGCATCGCGATCCAGCCGAACAGCGAGATGCCGATGATCTTGCCCACCGGCAGGGCGACCACGATCGCCCAGAATGCCGGGGACAGCTGCGTGATCGAGACGGCGGGGATCACGACGAACGCCGCGACGAAGGCGAACAGCGGCAGGATCGCCCCGTTCACCGTCGGCTCGAGCGCGTGTCTCGTGCGCTCGGCGGGGACGGGTGCCATCACGAGTCCGAGCAGCACGCCGGCGATCGTCGCGTGGATGCCGGAGGAGGCGACCAGACCCCAGGTGACGACGCCGACCAGGACCATGGCAACGGCGATCAGTGGGTGGCCCTTCGCATGCAGGAGTCGGCTCAGCGCCCAGAACACGGCCACGCCCACGATCGCGAGTCCGAACAGCAGCCACTGCACATCGACGGCGAACAGCACGGCGATGAAGACGATCCCGATGATGTCGTCGAGGATCGCCAGGGCGAGCAGGAAGACGCGCACCCGGGACGGGAGTCCCTTGCCGAACATCGCCAGCACCCCGAGCGCGAAGGCGATGTCGGTCGCCGTCGGGATGGGCCAGCCCGGTGCCGTGACGCCGTCCCCACCGGCGATCAGCAGGTAGACCGCGATCGGGACGAGCACTCCTCCGGTGGCCGCGATGGCAGGCTGCACCGCCTTGCGCGGGGAATCGAGTTCACCGTGGGTGAGCTCGTGGCGCAGCTCGATGGCCACGACCAGGAAGAAGACGGCGAGGAGACCGTCGGACACCCAGTGCGCGATCGACAGGTCGAGGGCGGTGCCTGGCACGGCGATGTGGACGTCGAGGAACGCGGCGAGCGCATCATGCGTCGGGAGGTTCGCGAGCAGCAGGCCGAGCCCGGCCGCGAGAAGGAGGAGGACGGCGGGGAACTGCTGTCCGCGGAGGGGGTTCGCTGAGATGCGCATCCCGTCCATCGTAGGTCGCGCGCGTGCCGCGCACCCGGACGGCGCGGTGACGGAGTACGTCGTCATGCGTGCAGGCGACCCCTCGCACGCGGGATACTCTCGAGGGGTGACCCCCGCACACTCCTTCTCCGAACCCACGAACACCGAGGCCATCCGCGTGATCGGCCGATTCGAGGCGGGCCAGGGCATCCCCGATGCCATGCGCACCGACGTCCGCATGCTGGGCCAGCTGCTCGGTCAGGTGCTGCGCGAGGCCGGTGGCGACGATCTGTTCGACGACGTCGAACGTCTGCGCCTCGCCACGATCCAGGCCTATGAGGACGAGACCTCGGACGCCTTCGAGCGCGCCGCGGCCATCGCCGAGTCGTTCACGGTCGCCCGTGCCGATGAGGTCGCCCGCGCCTTCACCTGCTACTTCCACCTCGTGAACCTCGCGGAGGAGCATCAGCGCGTGCGTGTGCTGCGCGAGCGCGCCGGCCAGCCGGGTCGCGAGGACGCCGCGGACACCGTCGCCACCGCATACGCGCGCCTGCGCACCGAGGTGGGCGACGACGAGGCGCGACGTCGGCTAGAGGGGCTCCGCTTCCACCCGGTCTTCACCGCGCACCCGACCGAAGCGCGCCGTCGCGCGGTGTCGTCGAGCATCCGCCGTCTGTCCGAGCTGCTCACACAACACGATGCGGCGAGCGAAGGCGGTGCGGAGGAGCACCGTGCGCGCCGGCGCATGCTGGAGGAGATCGACACGCTCTGGCGCACGGCCCCGCTGCGGTCGCAGAAGCCGACTCCGACCGACGAGGTGCGCACCGTGATGGGTGTGTTCGACGAGACGCTCTTCACCACGGTGCCGCACGTCTACCGCCGCATCGACGATGCCCTCCGCGGAGACGATTCGGGTGCGAGCGCTCCGGTGGTCCCCGCGTTCGTGCGCATCGGCTCCTGGGTGGGCGGTGACCGCGACGGCAACCCGTTCGTCACGGCCTCCGTCACGCGGGAGGCGTCGCAGATCGCGGCAGACCATGTGCTCCGCGGCCTCGAGCGCGCGCTGGGGCGCATCGGCCGGACCCTCACTCTCGCCGCCGACGACACGCCGCCGAGCGCCGAGGTCACGGCGCTCTGGGAGCGCTTCGCCCAGACGGAGCCCGACCTGGCGGCCGAGCTCGCCACCCGCTCCCCCGATGAGCCGCACCGTCGCGTGCTGCTCGTGCTGGCGCGCCGCGTCGCCGACACCCGC
>NZ_LSJW01000084.1:0-15211 GCF_001557335.1 Microbacterium sp. CCH5-D1 | reverse complement strand
CGACGAAGGCTCGTTCGCCGACTACGACCAGATCGCACGCCTGCTCGCGCACGACGGGTGGCCCACCGAGACCATCGTGGACGCCATCGTGGCACTGGAGTCGTTCATCATCGGCTCCGCGCTGGACGCCCTCGCCCCCGCCGACAACATGGCACCGGGAGAGCTCGCCCCGCAGTTCCCGACCTTCGCCGAGGCCGAGGCCGCCAGGGCCCGGCTCAGCACCGACCCCGCCCGCCGCACGTTCGAGATCGGGGTGCGGGCGCTCATCCACGGACTCACCGCATGGGCGCGCGAGAGCACCACGTAGGCTGGGCGGGTGGCATCCCCTGCAGCTGACGACTATCTGAAGACCGTCTACGCGCATACCGAGTGGCAGGACGCACCGATCACCCCCTCGGTGCTGGCCGCGAAGCTCGGTATCGCGCCATCGTCGGTAACCGAGATGGTGAAGAAGCTCGCCGCCGCCGGACTCGTCTCGCACGTGCCCTACGGAGCGGTGCGATTGACCGAGGCAGGGACGAAGCGCGCGCTGGCCATGGTGCGTCGGCACCGCCTGGTCGAGACCTGGCTGGTGCAGGAGTTTGACTACGGCTGGGACGAGGTGCACGACGAGGCCGAGGTGCTCGAGCACACCATCAGCGACCGGCTGCTGGAGGGCATCGATGCGCGCCTGGGACGCCCCCGCTTCGACCCGCACGGCGACGCGATCCCGGACGCCGAGGGCCGCATCGAACGCGCTCCGTTCGTGCTGCTCGCCGATGCCCCTGTCGGACACGTCGGCCGCGTGCTGCGGGTGAGCGACCAGGACCCCGAGGTGCTCCGCGCCGTCGAAGCTGCCGGGATCGCCGTGGGCGTCGAGGTCGAGGTGACCGACGGCGGCTTCTCCGTCGGCGGCGCGGAGGCCGAGGTCGCGCACGCCGCCGACGCGATCTGGCTCACGGCCTGACGCCGGAAAGGTGCGGCCCCTAGGCTGTGCACATGGCAAAACGTGACGACATCGAATGCTGGCTCACCGACATGGACGGCGTGCTCGTCCATGAGAACGACGCCATCCCCGGAGCATCCGAACTGCTCGCCGGATGGGAGAGCGCCGGCATCCCGTACCTGGTGCTCACCAACAACTCGATCTTCACCGCACGCGACCTGTCCGCACGCCTGCGCATCAGCGGCCTGCATGTGCCAGAGGAGCGCATCTGGACCTCGGCGCTCGCGACAGCCGACTTCCTGAAGCAGCAGCTCCCCGGCGGCTCGGCCTTCGTGATCGGCGAGGCCGGCATCCTCACCGCCCTGCACGACGCCGGCTTCATCATGACCGAGACGAACCCGGACTTCGTGGTGGTCGGCGAGACGCGCAACTACTCCTTCGAGGCGATCACGAAGGCGATCCGGCTCATCATCGGCGGCGCACGCTTCATCGTGACGAACCCCGACGCCACGGGGCCGAGCACCGACGGTCCACTGCCGGCCACCGGAGCCATCGCCGCCCTCATCACGAAGGCCACGGGCAAGGAGCCCTACGTCGTCGGCAAGCCGAACCCCATGATGTTCCGCTCGGCGCTGAACAAGATCGGCGCGCACTCGAAGCGAACGGGCATGATCGGCGACCGCATGGACACCGACGTCGTCGCCGGCATCGAGGCGGGCCTGCACACCGTGCTGGTGCTCACCGGGATCAGCGACCAGGCCGAGATCGAGAAGTACCCGTTCCGCCCCGACGAGATCGTGCAGTCGGTGGCCGACCTGCTGCCGCGGATCACCGAGACGATCACGACGGTGAAGCCGGGCAAGACGAAGAAGTAGCCCGTGGGCGCGCTGGACGAGGGGGAACGGTTCCGGGCCGCTGATGCGGCGGCGTGGCGCGCCTGGCTCGAGGAGAATCACGAGCGCACGGCGGGGGTCTGGCTGCTGAGCGTGCGCGGGGCGTCGGACGGCGTCGGCTACGAGGATGCCGTCCGTCAGGCGCTCTGCTTCGGATGGATCGACGGCCCCGTGCGCGTGTTCGGCGACGGGACGGACGACCGCGCCAACGGGCAGTGGTTCTCGCCGCGGCGTCCCGGCAGCGGGTGGGCGGCCACCAACAAGGCGCGCATCGCCGAACTGGAAGCGGCAGGAATGCTCGCACCCGCCGGCATCCGAGCGCTGGAGACGGCGAAGGCCAACGGCTCGTGGACCGTGCTCGACGGACCGGAGGCGGGTATCGAGCCGGACGAACTCACCACCGCGCTCGATGCTCTGCCCGTCGCGCGCGCGAACTGGGACGCATTCCCGAAGTCGGTGAAGAAGTTCGGACTCACCCACATCGCGATGGCCAAGAGACCGGAGACCCGGGCGGCGCGCATCGCCAAGATCGTGGCGGACGCTGCGGAAGGGAGACGCCCATGAACCAGAGCGACCTGCTGTTCCTCGTGATGTTCGTGATCCTGCTGTCGACGCTGACGGTCTTCATCGTGCAGTTCGTCCGCTCCCGTCGGCGCGGCCCCGGCGACGACGACCGCGCCGGCTGGTGGGAAGGCCCCTGGGACGACGACGACCGCAAGCGCTGAACCTGCGGTCGTCGACGACGGCGGTGGTCGACGACCGAGCGCGATCAGGACGCCAGAGACGCCCCGGGGATCGCGGCGAGAAGCTCTCGCGTGTACGGGTGCTGCGGGGCGTCGAAGATGCGCTCGGGGGTGCCGCTCTCGACCACGACACCGCGCTGCATGACGTGCACCTCGTCGGAGATCATGCGCACCACCGCGAGGTCGTGGCTGATGAAGAGGTAGCTGAGCCCGAGCCGCTTCTGCAGGTCGGCGAGCAGGTCGAGGATCTGCGCCTGCACCAGCACGTCGAGGGCCGACACCGCCTCGTCCAGCACCACCAGCTCGGGTTCGAGCGCGAGTGCCCGGGCGATCGCCACGCGCTGACGCTGCCCTCCGGAGAGCTCATGCGGCAGTCGTTCGGCCATGGCCGCGGGCAGGGCCACCTGCTCCAGCAGCTCGAGCACGCGCGAGTGCCGGGTGGCCGCGGTGCCGATGCGGTGCACGCGCAGGGGCTCGGCGATCGACTGCTCGACCGTGTAACGCGGGTCGAGCGAGGCGTAGGGGTTCTGGAACACGGGCTGCACGCGACGGCGCAGGGCGAACAGCTCTTTGCGCCGGAGCGTGGTCAGGTCGAGCCCGTCGAACAGGATCGACCCCGACGTGGCATCCTCGAGGCCGAGCACCATGTTCGCCGTGGTCGACTTGCCGGATCCCGACTCGCCCACGATCGAGACCGTCGTGCCGCGGCGGATCTCGAAGCTGACCCCGTCGACGGCGGTGAACGTCTCGGGCTCCCCCGGCTTGGGCGCGCGCAGGGCGAACTCCTTGCGGAGGTCGCGGATCTCGACGAACGGTGTACCCGTTGAGGTCTCGCGCTGCGGCAGGGCGTCACGGTGCGAGGCGAGGCTCGGAGCCGCGGCGAGCAGCTGCTTGGTGTACTCGTGCTGCGGGGCGCCGAGCACCTGGGCGGAGGTGCCCTCCTCGACCACACGACCGCGGAACATCACCACGATGCGGTCGGCGCGCTCGGCGGCGAGGGCGAGGTCGTGCGTGATCAGGAAGACCGCAGTGCCGAGTTCGTCGGTGAGCGAATCGAGCTGGTCGAGGATGCGGCGCTGCACGGTCACGTCGAGCGCGGAGGTGGGCTCGTCGGCGATCAGCAGGCGCGGCTTGCAGGCCAGGCCCATCGCGATCAGGACACGCTGACGCATGCCGCCGGAGAACTCGTGCGGATACTGGTGCGCGCGCTGCGCGGCATCGGCGATCCCCACCATCTCCAGCAGCTCGACGACCCGTGCCGTGGTGGCGTCGCCGCGCGTGTACCCGTGCACCTCGAGCGCTTCGCCGATCTGCTCGCCCACGCGCATGAGCGGGTTGAGGTTCGACATCGGATCCTGCGGCACGAGCCCGATCCCGGCGCCCCTCAGCGAGATCATCGCGTTCTCGGGCAGATCGGTCAGCTCACGACCGTCGAAGCGGATGCTGCCGGCCGTGATCACGCCGTTCTCCGGCAGCAGACGGTTGACCGCGGCCGCAGTGGTCGACTTGCCCGACCCCGACTCCCCCACGACCGCGACGGTCTCACCTGCGGCGATGTCGATGGTGACGTCGCTGACCGCGGTGACCAGCTCGGAACCGGTCCGGAAGGCGACGGCGAGGCCGCTGATGCTCAGCACGGGCTCGGTGGTGCTCATGGGGTACTCGTTCCTTCAGTGTCGAAAGCGTTGTCAGAGGCGTTGTTGCCGGGATCGGTGCCGCCGGGCAGGAGCGCGGGGAGCGCTGCGCGCCACAGCGTCTCGGTCGGCACGGGTTCGGAGGCGAAGAGTCGGTTGGTCAGCAGCACCGCGGACGTACCGGTCCCCGGCACGATCCCGAGCGCGCATCCGGTGAAGCCGGGATGCCAGAGCATCCGGGTGGGCCGACCGGCGACGGCCACCGTGTCGCTGCGCCACCCCAGTGCCTGGCCGGTGTCGGGGCCGTCTCGGAACAGCTCGGCCACGGCATCCGGCTCCCAGAGCTCCGGGTGCCGTTCGGGTGCGGCGAGCGCGGCACCGAGGGTCAACAGGTCGTCGGCGGTGCTGAAGAACCCCGCATGCCCGGACACGCCACCGAGGGCGTGGAAGCAGTTCCCGTCGTTCACGACACCGCTGATCTCGTCGGTGCGCCAGGCGAAGTCGGTGTCCGCGGTGAGCACGGGGTACGGCACTCCGGTCGCGACCATTCGGCGCTCGGCGGCATCGCCGACAGCGGAGGAGGCGACGGGCTGACCGACGGGACCGTAGCCGGTGCGGGCGAGACCGAGCGGCGCGGTGACGAGTTCCTGCACTGCGGCGTCCAGGGGCTGTCCGGCGATCGCGGCGATGATTCGACCGAGCAGCATGAACCCCAGGTCGGAGTAGTGTCGACCTTCGTCGAGGGCGTATCGGAGCGGGATCGCGTCGATCGCCCTCGCCGGATCCCCGGCATGCTCGCGGTCGAGGTACAGCGGCTGCCACTCCCAGAGACCGGCACGGTGCTGCAGCAGGTGGCGGACGGTCGTCCCGGGCGCGCAGGCGGTGCCGGGGACGAAGCGGTCGACCGGGTCGTCGAAGCCCAGCTCGCCGCCGCTGACCAGCCGGAGGACCGCGGTGGTGGTCGCGGCGACCTTCGACACCGAGGCGATGTCGAAGGCGGTGCCGGTGGTCATGGCGGTCCCGGCGAGGTCGGCCAGACCGCCGGCGGCGACATCCCGCCCGGCGTCCGTGATGACACCCGCGACGACGCCGCGCGGGGCGGAGGGTGCGGCCAGGACCACGGAGACCGCTGCGTCGGCGCTCATGCACTCACCCCTGCTCCCGCGGAGAGGTCGAGGAGGATCTCCGACTCTTCGGCGACGAGACCCGTGATGCCGATGCCGTTCCCCCTGCCGAGTTCGATGCCGAGGTCGAGCTCATCCCGGGTCAGCGCGACTCCGCCGGTCACCGGCGAGCTCTGCAGCCAGAACGCCGCGTCCAGATCGTGCACGACATCAGGGGCGACGGCGGCCGCGAGATGGGCGGCCGCGCTCACTCCGACGTGCGACTCCATCATGCAGCCGATCACGAGGCCGAGCCCGGCCGCACGCGCCGCCTCAGCGGCAGCGAGCGCCTCGGCGAGACCGCCGGTCTTGGCGAGCTTGATGTTCACGAGGTCGGCGGCACCGCGGTCGGAGATCCGACGCACATCGCGCGCCGTACGCACCGACTCGTCGGCCATGATCGGGGTGTCCACCGCGTCGGTCACGGCGGCGAGCGCGTCCAGGTCGTGCGCGGCGACCGGCTGCTCGACCAGCTCGACCCCGAGCCCCGCGTCCTCTGCGGCACGGATGATGCGGATCGCCGTCTCGGCGTCCCAGGCCTGGTTCGCGTCGACGCGCAGCGTGATCTCGGGCCCGACCGCGGCGCGGACGGCACGGAGTCCGGCGACGGTGTCGTGCGCGGCGGAGGCCTTGATCTTGAGGCAGCCGAAGCCCGCGGTGACGTGTTCCTCGGAAAGCAGCGCCAACGCCGACGACTCCCCCGCGGACAGGGTCATGTCGGTGCGGATGCGCGACGGTCTTGAGGAGTTGTGCACGGCAGCGGGGCTGCGAGAGAGGTCGGCGACGAGCGACGATCCCCGCTGCCGGGCGGCGAGGTCGGCGACGGCGCACTCGATCGCGCTGCGGGCGGCGGCATTGCCCCAGACGGACCGTGCGATGTCGGCTGCGATCCCTGCGTCATCGGCGCGACGGCCGAGGACGACTTCGGAGAGCGGCCCCGCCACGGCAGCGGCCACGCTCGGCGGGCTCTCCCCCGTGACACGCCAGCTCGTGGCGGCCTCCCCGTATCCGTGGCGACCGTCGGCATCCGTGACCTCGACGAGCACGACGTCGAGATGGTCGGTGCGGCGCACGGCCGTGACGAAGGGGCGCACCAGGGGCGACGAAACCCGGAGCACGCGGAGACCCACCACGGCGTTCGATCCCGCGCTCATGCCCACTCCTTGCGCATACGCTGCTCCGGCTCGCCGAACTCCGGCTGCGTGCGGGTGGCCCCGTCTGCGTGCCAGCCCTTCGACTCGTAGAACCCGATCGAGGGGGCATTGGCCGCGAACACCCAGAGCGTCGCCGCCTCGGCCCCCGCCGCCCTCAGGTCGTCGGACGCGCGTGCCAGCAGTGCGCCGCCGATCCCGCCGCCGTGGGCTCGGGGCGAGACGTACAGCGAGTGCACGGCCCCGTCCACACGGTCGTCGTCTGCGGTGGTGTCATCACCGGTGGTGTCATCACCGGTGGTGTCGTCACCGGTGGGGGCGGCGTAGCGGGTGATCCCGACGATCTCGCCCTCGCGTTCGGCCAGCAGCACGACGCCCCGCGGGTCGGCGAGCACCCGACGCCACAGCGCTTCCGCCCGCTCGTCGGTCATCGCATAGATCGCCGCATCCGAGAGCACGCCGCGATAGCTCTCCCGCCAACAGGCGAGGAACACGCCGAGCACCCCGGACAGGTCATCCGGGGTGGCGGGGCGCACCTGGAGACTCACGATGCCGGGGCCTCCGTGAGCACGAGGGAGTCGATGGCGGCGACGGGCTCCGGCATCTGCAGCGGGCCGACGCCCGGCGTGATGGTGCCCAGGATCCGGGGCTCGCGCGCTCCCGTGCCGCCGGGGACGATCGCGGGCACGCCGTGCATCGTGGACCAGCCGATCAGCGCCAGGAGGATCGCCTCCTTGCTGTCGGCCGCAGCCCCCAGCTCGTCCGCCAGCACGACCTCGGTCCCGGGGAGCGCGGCGCGCAGCCCCTCGAGGATCAGCGGGTTGCGGCAGCCGCCACCTGACACGGCGAGGAATCCGATCCCGGCGGCTTCCACGTCGCGCGCGACGGTGCGCACGGTCAGCTCGGTGAGCGTGCGCACGACATCGGCGACCGCGATCTCGCGGCCCTGCGCTGCCAGGTGCTCGTGCACGTAGCCGAGGTGGAAGTGCTCCTTGCCGGTGCTCTTCGGCGGAGTGAGCGCGTAATACGGGTCGTCGAGCAGCGCGGCCAGGAGCGCCTCATCGACCTGTCCGGTGCGGGCGATCGCGGCGTCGTCGTCATAGCCGAGCGGATTGACGCCGTGCTCCACGATGACCGCGTCGACCAGCGCGTTCGCCGGTCCGATGTCATAGGCGACCAGGCCGTCGGGCCGCACCACGGTCATGTTCGAGATGCCACCCAGGTTCAGCGCCGCCGAGACGCCGGCGCGGCCGCGCAGCAGCAGCTCGTCCAGGAACGACACCAGCGGAGCTCCGTGTCCTCCCGCGGTGATGTCGCGGATGCGGATGTCGGACACCACGGGCACGCCGACCTTCTCGGCGATCCAGGCGGGCTGACCGATCTGCAGGGTGCCGAGCGCGTGGGCGCCGTCGACCCAGTGGTACACGGTCTGACCGTGCGAACAGACCGCATCGACGCCGCCGACCTCTGCGGCGATGTCGGCGGCGACCTCGGCGAACGCCTGGCCGATGAGCGTGTCGAGCTCGGCGACCTCGGCAAGGGTGGTCTGCGCCGGCGGCAGTGCCGCGATCAGCCGTGCCCGCAGCTCGGGCGCGTAGGGCACGCTCGTCGCCGCGAGCACTCTCCCGCGCAGATCCACGCCGTGGTCGGTGAACCCTCCGCTGGTCGTGAAGTCGACGACGGCGGCATCGATCCCGTCGTGCGAGGTGCCGGAGATCAGTCCGAGGACGCGCATCAGTTCTCCTCCAGTGCGGTGCGCAGCCGACCATCGGCCGCGTCCAGTCGTGCGGTGGCCGCGGCGAGGTCCTCACCGCGGCGGATCATGATCGACGCGAGCTTCACGTCGTAGGCCGCGGCCTCGAGGGCGGCGACGGCGGCGGGGCGGTCGACGTCCGCGATGGTCTGCACCATCCGGATCGCCCTCTCGCGCAGCTTGTGGTTGGTGGCCTTCACATCCACCATCAGGTTGCCGTAGGCCTTGCCGTTCCGGACCATCGAGATGGTCGAGAACATGTTGAGCACGAGCTTCTGCGCGGTACCCGACTTGAGACGGGTGGAGCCGGAGAGCACCTCCGGACCGACCTCGACCTCGATGCCGTGTTCGGCGGCGGCACTCAGCGCGGTGTCGACGTTGCACGAAAGGCCGATGCTGAGCGCTCCGCGCTCGCGTGCCCGGCGCACTGCCGCGATCACGTACGGCGTGCGTCCGCTGGAGGCGATGCCGATCACGGTGTCGAGCGGACCGATCCCCGCCGCGTCGATGGCCGCAGCTCCCGCCTCCGCGTCGTCTTCCGCACCCTCGACCGGGTTCACGATCGCCCCCGGACCGCCGGCCATGATCGCGAACACGAGCTCGGGCGGGGTGCTGAACGTGGGTGGGCACTCGGAGGCATCGAGCACGCCGATGCGTCCGGGAGTTCCTGCGCCGACGTAGACCAGGCGTCCGCCCTGCGCCATGCGGGCGGCCGTCGCCTCGATCGCCGGCACGATCTGCGGCAGAGCGCGTTGCACCGCGGCCGGCACCGTGGCATCCGCCTCGTTCATGGTCTGCGCGAGCTCGGCGACGCTCATCCGGTCGAGCTCCGCGTAACGGGGGTCGCTGGCCTCGGTGGCCAGTGCGCCGAGATCCTCCATGGTCATCGCTTTCCTCTGTTCCGAGGGTCGAGGCTGTCGCGCAGGCCGTCGCCGAGCAGGTTCAGACCGACGACGAGGAGCACGACGATCACGCCCGGCGCGATCATCGTCCACGGGGCGATCGTGACGAGCGTCCGCGCCTCGAAGATCATCGACCCGAGCGAGGGCGCCGGCGGCGGCGTGCCGAGTCCGAGGAAGCTCAGCGAGGCCTCGGTCAGCACAGCCCACGAGAGGGAGAGGGTGACCTGCACGATGATGATCGAGGTGATGTTCGGCAGCACGTGTCGGAACATGGTGGCCATGCGGCTCTGCCCCGTGCTCTTGGCCGCCTTGACGTACTCCACCTCGCGCAGCGACAGCACGGGTCCGCGCGTGACGCGGATGAAGATCGGCACGTAGACGATCGCGATGGCCACGGCGATGGTGAACCAGTTGCGGTCGAACACGGACGCCAGCGACAGGGCGAGCAGCAGCGGCGGGAAGGCGAACAGCACGTTGGTGATCGCGGTGATCGCCCCGTCGGAGAACCCGCGGTAGAACCCGGCGATGAGTCCGCAGACCGTGCCGACGACGGTCGCGAACGCCACGGCGACCACGGAGATGAGCGCCGAGTTGGCGACGCCGGCTGCGACGCGCGAGAACACGTCACGGCCGAACTGGTCGGTGCCGAACCAATGCACGGCGGACGGCGGCTGCAGACGGGACGGCGGATCCTGCGCGAGCGGATCGAACGGCAGCAGGCCGAACGCCGAGATGAGGCTCAGCACCGCGAGCAGCACGACGATGATGAGGCCGGCGAGACCGCTGCGGCTGCGCAGCAGGAGACGCACGCGCTCCATGGTGCGCCCGCCGCCGGGCGCGATGGTCGGAGTCTGAGAGATGTCGGTCATGCGGCACGCACCCGAGGATCGATGACCCGGTAGAGCAGGTCGGTGAGCAGGTTGACGATGACGAAGGCGAGGGCGATCACGAGCACGGTGCTCTGCACGAGCGCGTACTCCTTCTGCTGGATGCCCAGCAGCACCTGGCGTCCGATACCGGGGAGCGAGAAGATCTGCTCCACCACGACCGCACCTCCGAGGAGGTAGCCGAACTGCAGACCGGTCATCGTGACGATCGGCACCAGGGCATTGCCGAGCACATGGCGCACCTGCAGTCGACGCGGGGGCACGCCCTTCGCCCTGGCGGTGCGGATGAAGTCGTTGGAGCGGATCTCGAGCACCGCGGTGCGGGTCGTGCGCATGATCGGCGCGGCGATGCCGAAGCCGAGCACGATCGAGGGCAGCAGCATCTGCTGCAGGTTCAGCAGCGGGTCCTCGAAGAGCGTCGCGTACGCCTGCCCGTTGGGGTTGAATCCGAACGACTGGGCGAGGATGGCGAGCAACGCGGTGCCGAGCAGGAACGCGGGGATCGAGAGACCGGCGAGACCCACCACCTGTCCGACGCCGTCGCGGAACGAGTCGGGCTTCGAGGCGGAGAGCATGCCGAGCGGGATGCCGATGGCCAGCGCGATCACGATCGAGATGATCGCGAGCTCGAACGTCACGGGCAGGGCTGCGGCCGTGAGGTCGAGGACGCTCGTCTGTGCCCGGGAGGAGAATCCGAGGTTGCCCGTGAAGATGTTGCCGAGCCAGGAGAAGAACTGCACGATGAGCGGCTGGTCGAGGCCGTAGTACGCCTCGAGGGCGGCGCGCTGCGAGGGCGTGAGCGCGGCTGCCTCGGTGCCGAGGCCGGAGCTGATCTGGTCGCCGGGGATGGCGCGCAGCATCAGGAAGACGAAGATGGCGACGCCGAGGAGCGTGCCGAGGGCTGCGAGGATGCGTCGCAGCACGCTGTTGCGGAGGAGCTGTCTGAACATGCGCGTGTGTGGGTGCCTGTCGTCGGGGAAGGAGGGGGCGCGGGGCGGCCGCGCCCCCTCGATCCGCTACTTGATGGAGGTGGTCCGCAGGTACTGCAGCGAGCCGTTCACCATCGGGACGAAGCCGTCGACGGTCGACGCGGTCGCCGTGTAGGTGTAGCTCGTGAACAGCCAGATCCACGCCGCGTTGTCCTCGAGGTTCTCGGAGACCTGCGCGTAGATGTCCTTGCGCTTGTCGGGGTCGGCCGTCTGGCGTCCCTCCGCGAACAGCGCGTCGAGCTCGGGCGAGGAGTAGCCGGCGACCTTGTTCAGGTTTCCGGTGCTGGTGAAGTAGCGGCCGTACATGCCGTCGGGGTCGGGACGACCGCCGTTGAGGGCGACCGCGGCATCGAAGTCGGCCGCGATCCAGCGGTCGACGAACGCACCGGACTCGAGCACCTCGAGGTCGAGGGTGATGTCGGCGTCGGCCAACTGCGCCTTCAGGTTCTGCGCCTCGTTCACCGAGGTGGCGTACTCGCCCTGGGAGACGATCGTCTTGATGGTGACGCCGTCCTCCTTGCCCGCCTTCTTCAGGTACTCGGCGGCCTTGTCGAGGTCGCGCTCCGGGCAGGGGCGTGCATCGGGGTCGGACTTGTATGCGGGAGAGGTGATGGGGCCGGTGACCTCGCCCTCGCCGAGGGCCGCGGTGTCGAGCACCTCCTGGCGGTCGATCGCGCACTGGATGGCGAGGCGCACGTTCACGTCGGCGAGGTCGCCGCGCTGCGCGTTCAGCTGCAGGGCGTGGTAGCTCAGCTGCGGGGTCGTGGCGACCTCGACGTTGGCGCCCTCGGCGGTCTGTGCGACGAGCGGGTCGTCGAACACGGCCAGCTGCACATTGCCGGACTGCATCGCCGAGACGATCGACGACTCGTCGGGGATCACGCGGAACTCGACGGTGTCGAGCAGTGCGGCGTCACCCCAGTAGTCCTCGTTCTTGGCGAGCGTGAGCGACTGGCTCGCCTTGCGGTCATCCAGGATGAAGGGCCCGGTGCCGTTGGGCGTGGTGTTCAGACCCTCCTCGGTGTCGTCCGAGGACAGCATCGCCATGTTGATCACGGCGAGGTTGGCGGGCAGGGCGGCGTCCGGAGCGCTGAGCGTGAGGGTGACGGTGTTCTCGTCCGTGGCCTCGACCGCGGTGACGGAGGCGAGAGAGCTGCGCGCGACGGCAGCCGTGGCCTCGGCCGCGATCGCATCGAGCGAGTACTTCACGTCTTCCGAACCGAACGTGCTGCCGTCGGCGAACGTGACGCCCTCGCGCAGGTGGAAGGTCAGGGTGAGGCCGTCTTCGGAGACGTCCCACGACTCGGCGAGGCCGGGAACCACGTTCAGGTCCTCGTCGAACTCGGTCAGCGTGCCGTAGAGGTTCTGCAGCACGTTGACGGCCTGGAACTGGGTGGCTTTCCAGGGGAACAGGGTGTCGGGGTCGCTGGTGACGCCGATGACGAGGTCGCCTCCGGCAGCGCCTTCTGAGGGCTTCGGGTCGGATGCGGGTGCGGAGCACCCGGTGATGACGAGGGCGAAGGCGAGGCCCGTCGCCGTGAGAGCGCCGAGTGACGCCCAGCGTGCTGTGCTCATTGCTGGATCCTCCTGAGTGTGACGGCCGCCGTGGCGTCGGGTCAGGCGCTGTTGCCTGCCGCCCCGTGAACGTCGTCGGTCTTGGTTGGTACCAAAAGTACACGAACGTCACTACAGATGTAACAGAAGTTCCTCTACTGTTATGAACAGTGATCGGAGACCCCATGCCTCATGAAGCCGCCCGCGACGAAGCCGGCGCACACCCCGTGCTCGTCCGCATGCGGGCGATCCGCCCCGAGTTGCGTCCGAGCGAGCAGCGCATCGCCGATCTCTTCCTCTCCGACCCCGCGGGAACCGCGGGCCTCTCGGTCGCCGAGCTCGCCCAGCGCTGCGACACGTCCACCACCTCGGTCGTCAGGTTCTGCAAGCGCCTCGGCTACGAGCACGTGCGGGAACTCCGCAATCACGTGCTGCGCGACGTCGAGCGCGAGACCTTCGACACGGCCGCGCTGCCCGCCGTCTCCGGAGACATCGATCGCAACGACACCCTGACCGACATCGTCGCGAAGGTCTCTCTCGCCGAGACCCTCTCCCTCGCCGACACCGCCAAGGTGCTCGACACCGAATCGCTGCGCGCATCCGTCGACGCCATCACCTCGTCGACCAGGGTCGACATCTTCGGTGTCGGCGCCAGCTCCATCGTGGGGCTCGACCTGCAGCGCAAGCTCACTCGCATCGGGCGCACCGCTCTGGAGTGGTCTGACCCGCATGCCGCCTGGACCTCGGCGGCGACGCTCGGGCCGGGCAACGTCGCGATCGCGGTCTCCCACACCGGTGCCACGACCGACACCATCGAGTTCCTGCTGCTGGCCCGTCAGGCGGGAGCGACCACCATCGCGATCACCAACCACGCCGGCGCTCCGCTGGCCGATCAGGCCGACATCGTGCTCACGACCGCCGCGCGCGAGACCGGCTTCCGCTCCGGAGCTCTCGGCAGCAGGATCGCCCAGCTGATGGTGGTCGACTGCATCTTCATCGGTGTCGCCCAGTCGAACTACGATCGCTCGATGGAGGCGCTGCGCGACACCTTCGCCGCCGTGCACCGCGTGCGGACGACCGGGGCGTGATCGACGACGCCCGACGCGCACGGGCCGGGCTGTTCACCGCCTTCGCGGGACTCGGCGTCACGGCCGCCTTCCTGCCGGCGATCCTGCCTTCCGCCGAACGGGCGATGGCGGCCGACCTCAGCGTCGCGGTGCCCGCACTGTTCGCCGGGCTCCTCGTCGGAGTGCTGGTGTCCGGGCCGTTGCTGATGCACCGGCCGCCGCGCAGCGCTCTGATGTTCGGCAGCGCGCTCCAGGCCGCTGCCATCGTCGTGGTGGCTCTGGCCGGCACGCCGGTGATGTTCATCACCGCAGCCGCCGTCGCCGGGTTCGGCTTCGGGCTGGTGGAGGCCTCGGGATCCGTGGCGGCGAAGTCCGCGGCGGTCGGCAGCGCGACGGGTCTGCTCAGCGCCCTCCTCGGCACGGTCGCCGTGAGCGCGGCCGTCACGCCACTGCTTGTCGCCGCCGGATCCGACATCCGGCCGGTGCTCGGAGTGCTGGCACTCGTACCCCTCCTGACCGTCGTGATGCTCGCAGGGCCGGCGACCGCCTTCACGCGCTCCGAGAAGCCGACCCATCGCGATGCGCGTGGCCTGCTCGCGCTGCTCCCGTTCGCGGTGGCGCTGCCGCTCTACGTCGGCGTGGAGACCGTGCTCTCGGGGTGGTCGGCCGTGATCCCGGCACGGACGCTCGCGCTCGACCCCGGTGTGGCGGCCCTGGGGACCTCGGCGTTCTGGGCGCTCATGGCGATCGGGCGCTTCGGTGCCGCGACCCTGCGCCGACTCGCGGTGTCGCCGGTGGTGATCCTGGTCGCCGCGACGAGCACCGCTGCGGTGCTGATGGCCGTCACCGGGATGCTGGTGGAGTCCGCCCCCGGGGGCGCGCTCATCGCGCTGGCTGTGGTGGTCGTGCTGCTGGCCCCCAGCTACGGGCTCATCCTCGGCCTCGCGCTCGACCGCCTCGATCCCGCTCGCAGCGCCGCCGTGACCGGTGCTCTCGTCGCATGCGGCGCCGTCGGCGGCACGTTCGTGCCGACGGCGATCCTCCTGATCGGACGCGACCCCGCGTCGAGCGCGACGTTCTTCGTGTCGGCGGTGCTGTGCGCGCTGGTGCCGGTGCTGATGCTCGTCGCCGGCCGGGCACCGCGGAAGACGCCTGCGGCGCACTGACCTCTTCTCCACATCGCGCAACCTCCGCCACCTCTTCACAGATGCTGGAATACCGGCGCGCACACCGGGATGAGCGGCGTAACGTCGTCGATGTACCCGGCCGAGTAAGGAGAGCACGCGTGTCCACGGAGACCCTCGCGACCATCATGAGCGCCGTCGGCGTCGTGGTGACGCTCGGCACGAGCATGTTCGTCGGCGCCGCCTGGATGGTCCGCCGCATCGACGCCGTCGACGAGAAGCTCAGCACCCGCATCGACGCCGTCGAAGAGAGACTCGGCACCCGCATCGACGGGGTCGAGGAGAAGCTCAGCACCCGCATCGACGCCGTCGCCGCCGACGTCACCGATCTCAAGATCTCCGTGGCCCGCCTCGAAGGGCCACCCC
>NZ_LSJW01000083.1:0-750 GCF_001557335.1 Microbacterium sp. CCH5-D1 | reverse complement strand
GGCGGGTGTCCTGGCCGTGCGCCACCCTCTCGAGAATCTCCCGTGCGTGCGCCCGATAGACCGCCTCCACGCTCATCCGCTCAGCGGCGTCGCCGCCGCTGAGCAGCGAGAACGAGTGATAGATCGCGTCGGCCCGCTCAGGGTGTCGGGCGGCTGCCTGCGCGATCTCGTCCTCGGCCCAGTTGATCCGCTCGAAGATCGCCCCGAAGTTCTGATCGAAGCTCGCCAGGATTTCCGCTGCCGTCTCCGTCTTCATGGTGCTCATGGCATCCTCCATATGTTGTGTATCTGACACCTAAAACAATACGGGGAGCCTCCGACATTGGAAGCGGACGCCAGAGCGCCCCGCCGGATCGTCTCGGCGGGGCGCTCGGGTGTGAGATCACCAGATCTCGAATCCTCCGCAGTGGCGCAGGAACGCGGCGAACTCGCGCACGTTCTCGACGTCGAACGGGTAGGACTTGCCGAAGTGCTCGCGGCGGCCGGTCCCGGCACAGGCGTTGCATCCGCCCTTGCCGGTGTCGGGGTCGCGCGGCTTGTCGTAGCCGTACTCGCGGCCGATGGCGTCGGTGCGCAGCCCCGTCCCGGTGCACAGGTCGCACTCGCTGTCCGGTAGCGCGTTCTGCTCGGCGGCGTACTGGTCGGCGTAGGCCGTCACGCGCCCGTTGGCGAGGTCGCGGTCGAGCGCGTCGGCCAGGGCCACGGATGCGGCCGCGTCGAGCCCGTCGCCGTCGTTGCTCTGCCAGTGGA
>NZ_LSJW01000082.1:0-17441 GCF_001557335.1 Microbacterium sp. CCH5-D1 | reverse complement strand
GGCGGGAGCCGAGGGGGCGGGTGACGCTCGCCGTGCATCCTCGAGCTCACGCAACCGCCGCAGCTCCCCCTCGGTCGCGGCGCCGTCGCGGCCGTACGCGCGGCGCTGGAGCTGTCGCAACTCGTCGGCGTCATTCTCCGGCAGCACCGTCAGCACCTCCTTCGCGCGTGATCATCAGAGAGGAGTGCCCGTTGCTGGCGGTCGGAAGCTCCAGGCGGACGACCTCACCGCTGGTCTCGTCCACCACGTTCAGCACGAGGGTGGCGCTCTGCTCCTGCATCGTGAGCGCATCGGCGCACACCCGGGGGAACGCCGCGTCCGAGCCGTCGTAGATCAAGCAGGTCTGGAAGCCGTCGAGCTCCATTCCGGTCCACACCGGCACATCGCCGTCATAGCCGACCACCCACAGCGAGTTGATCTGGAACCCCTGATCCGCGATGCGCTTGGCCTTCTCCGCCTCGTCGGCATTCGCCCACGTCATCCCATTGGTGGTGCCCGGTCCGAACTCCGCCACGTTCGCGGCGACGGCAGGCTCGCCGGAGGCCGTGAACACCATCTGCACGTTGAGCTCGCGGCGGGTGTCCGCCTTCGACTCGAGCGTGACCGCGCCGAACAGTCCCGTCCTGCCCACCGTCTCGGTGCGCTCGCAGCTGGGCAGTGCAGACGGCGAGGTCGCCACGAGCAGGCAGGTGATCGCGGCGGCATTCTTCGTCGCCACCCAGATGACCGCACCTTCCTCGACGGCGAGGGCGCGCAGCGAGCCCCGGTCGTAGTTCCCGCTGGCGAGCAGGGAGCTCTGCCACTCCTGCTGCTCCGGACTCAGGGCGACGGTGGCGGGCCCGGACCCGCCGGACAGCGCCCATCCGAGCTCGACACCGACCAGCACCAGCGTCGCGACGGCAGCGGCGAGCGGAAGCCAGCGCGTACGCAGCCATGATCTCTGCGGTGGCCGACCGGAGCCGCCCGAGTCTCCCGGGTCCATGCCGGTCGTCGTCACATCGCCGTCGGTCGCACCCGGCAGGTCCTCTGTCTGAGGCTCCTCGTTCCCTGTCTCCGGCGTCGAGGCTGCGACAGGAGCTCCGACGGGCGGATCCGCGACGTCGGGCGTCGGCTCGGCACGGCGCCGCTCCAGTTCGCGCAGTCTGAGCGCTTCGGCCGCCGTGAGCGATGCATCGCGACCGTACGCCCGCGCCTGCAGTGAGCGCAGCTCGGCGAGCTCGGCCGCGTCCGACATCGGTTCAGCCGAGCCGCTCGAACTGCATGCCGGCCCAGACCAGCCAGCCCAGGCTGTAGACGGTCGCGCAGAGCCCGAGCACGAGCGCCCAGCGCGCGATCGCACGGTTCTCGACCGGGCGACGCAATGACATGATCGCCGCGATGACCGCCACCACTGCGACCGGAATCCCCCACCCCACGAAGAACGACGCTCCGAGCGCCACGATCGCGGCCACCAGCGCCCACGGCGCCAGTCGGGTGTCGTCGATCGACACGGTCCCGGTGGACGGCTCCCACTCCGTCTCCTCAGGGGCGTCGATGTCCGGTCCCGTCACGACGACCGGTTCGATGCCCACCGGGCCCGTGGGCAGGCGGGTGTAGCCGTCGCGCCGCGCGCCGGGAAGGCGGGCGGTTCCCGCGGGGTGCTCCACCTCGTCGCTGGGGCGCTCGATGCGAGCCGCCGGCGTCGGGGGCGGGGCCGGCTCCGCGTCGGGAGCGTCGGGGGCGGCGCTCATGCGGGCACCGCCTCCGCGACCTGGATCTCCGTCACGGGAAGCGTCGAATCCGCCCCGAAGGCGAGCGTCGACGGCGGACGCCCGGAAGAGATGAGCTCGGCGGCGAGTGCGGCGATCATCGCCCCGTTGTCGGTGCAGAGCGAGAGCGGGGGGATGCGCACGGTGACGCCAGCGGCGTCCGCGCGCTCGAGCGCGACATCGCGGAGCCGTCGGTTCGCGACGACCCCTCCCCCGAGCAGCAGGCGGGGGACGCCGAGATCGGAGCACGCGGCGAGGGCCTTCGTGACCAGCACGTCGACGACGGCCTCGCGGAAGCTCGCGGCTACATCGGCGACGGGCACGTCGATCCCCTCGGCCTCGCAGCGCTCGACCCAGCGGGCGACCGCCGTCTTGAGCCCAGAGAACGAGAAGTCGTACCGGTGCTTCGCCAGGTCGGAGGCCCGCGACAGTCCGCGGGGGAACCGGATCGCGTGCGGGTCGCCGGTCGCCGCCGCCCGATCGATCTCCGGCCCTCCGGGGTACGGGAGCGACAGCAGCCGGGCGACCTTGTCGAAGGCCTCGCCCGCGGCGTCGTCCATCGTCTCCCCGAGCAGCTCGACGTCTGTGGTGAGGTCTCGCACGTGCAGCAGTGAGGTGTGCCCGCCCGAGACGAGCAGGGCGATCGTCGGGTATTCGAGCGGCGCGGAGTCGGCCGTGAGGATGTCGGCCGCGATGTGCCCGACCAGGTGGTTCACCGCGTACAGGGGCTTGTCGATCGAGACGGCGAGGCCCTTCGCGGCGCCGACACCGACCATCAGCGCGCCGGCGAGCCCTGGCCCGCTGGTGACCGCGACGGCATCGAGGTCGGCGAGTCCCACCCCCGCTTCGGCGAGCGCGGCGTCGATCGAGGGCTGCAGCGCCTCGAGGTGCGCCCGCGCGGCGACCTCGGGAACGACGCCGCCGTAGCGCGCGTGCTCGTCCATGCTCGAGGCGATGGTGTTCGACAGCAGGGTGCGCCCACGCACGATGCCGATGCCCGTCTCGTCGCAGCTCGTCTCGATGCCCAGAACCAGCGGTTCGCTCATGCCTTCGCCTCCTCGTCCGCCGCGGAGGGCGCCGCATGGTGCCGCAGGTGCATTCGCATCACGATCGCGTCGACGCCATCCGGCTGATAGTAGTGCGGGCGGCGGGCGATCTCCTCGAAGCCCTCGGCACGGTACAGCCCCTCCGCGGAGGGGTTGTCGGCCCTGACCTCCAGGAAGACCTCTCGCGCACCACGCTCCGCCGCCGCGGCGAGCAGAGCGCGCAACAGGGCGCGTCCTCTCCCGTGTCCCCGATGTTCGGCGAGCAGGGCGATGGTCTGGATGTCGGCGTCGGCACTGCCGAGCAGTGCCCGTACCCCGCCGTAGCCGATGACCTCGCCGTCGTGCTCGTCGACCAGATACCGGCCGTGCGGGCTGACGAGTTCGGCGACCATGGTCTCCGAGCTCCAGGCATCGGTCGGGAAGGACCTGTTCTCGATCGCCATGATCGCGTCGAGGTCATCTGCTGAGGCGTCTCGAAGGGTCATGTGCCCACCTTCTTCGGGGCACCGGGGAGCGTCACATCAGGGTGCCGCATGTACAGGGGCTCCTCCCCGGCGAGCGTGCGGCCGGCCGCGAGAGCCCGCGCGCCGACCCGTGCGAGGTCCGTCGCGGACAGCGTCGACACATCGATGCGGCGGATGCCGTCGAGGTGGGCATCCGCGTCTGCCGCTCGGACGAGCACGGTGTCGGCGACCACAGCGGGGATGCCGTCGTCGTCGAGACCATCGAACACGGTGATGGCGACCTCGCGTCGGCGCGCGTCGGTCACGATCGCGAAGGGTGCGGTCTCGGTGTCGAGAGCGGTGAGGGCTGCCGCGACGTGGCTGGGGACGGGGACGACGGGGAGGTCGCGGCCGAGGGCGAAGGCGCGCGCGGCGGCGATGCCGATGCGCAGGCCGGTGAACGGCCCCGGCCCCATGCCGGTGACCACGTGCGTGATCTCCGTGTCGCCCGCCCCGCCGGAAGCATCGCCCGCCTCGCTGAGAACTTGCACGAGCAGGTCTCCGATGACCTCGGCATGGCCGAGCGGGTCGACGGCAGCCGCTTCGGCACGTCGTTCCCCGTCGGCATCGATGAGGGCGACGGCAGTGCCCAGGGAGGTATCGACGGCAAGGATCACGACTCCAGATTAGCCGCCGTCCCCTGGGGAGGGCTGCCGACCCGAGCCGCGCACCCCGGGTCAGCCGAGCGGCGCGCGCAGGGGGTAGTCCTGGTCTTCCAGGATCACCTGCGCGGCGGCTCCTGTGGTCTGGTTCACGATCACGGGGGCGAGGAGGTTCACGCTCACGCCCTCGGACGAGGGGTGGGCGACCACCAGCACCAGCGCGTCGTCGGGAGAGCCGAGAGCGAGGCCGTCCGCCTGCTCATCGCTGAGGGTCGGCGCGTAGTCGCTCAGCACCGTCCGAGGATCGACCAGGAACAGGCGCAGTTCCGCATCGTCGACCGCCCGCAGGGAGAACAACCCGTCTGACCCGTCGACGGGGGCGAGTGCGAAGTCCACATGGGGAGCCAGTCCCGGAGGCGGGGCGATGAACGTCAGTACGGCGCTCATCGCAGGAAGTCCATGAGCGACGGCTGCAGCACACGCGCGTTGACGGCGAGCGCCGAACGGTACACGAGCTCCTGCGCCTGCAGACGCACGAGCACCTCGATCGAATCGACGTCCTCCACCGCCGTCCTGCGGGACTCGAGGGACACGGAATTCTGCACTGCCGCCTCCTTGGCGCGTTCGATCTGGGACTGCCTGGTTCCCACCGAGCCCTGCACCCCGAGCATGGCGGTGCGTCGACTGTCGATCTCGCCGAGCCGGGGCCCGACGTTCGTGCCGGAGCGGAGGTCCGCCACGATCTTGTCCACGAGCGCGAAGACGGAGTCGTCTCCCGTGCCGAAGACCGCGGCGCCGTCGGTGTCGACGCGCACAGAGGCGGCGTCGGAGACCCGACGGGTGACTTCCGCTCCCGGCACCCCGCTGTGACTGTAGTCGGCGGCGAAGGCGGCCGTGTCGGACGTGCCCGCGAACACGGAACGGCCGAGCAGCCGCGTGTTCGCCTGGGACAGCATCTCCTTGCGGATGCCTTCGAGCTCGACCGCCAACGCCTCCTTGGCCGTCGCGTCCAGCGCCCCGTCGTTCGCGCCCTGGGCCGTCAGATCACGCACGCGCGCGAGCAGGGCGGTGCTCGCCGTGATGGCCGTGTCGGCAGCGGTGACCCAGGCGAGGCCGTCGTCGATGTTGCGCGCATACTGCTCGGTGCGACGCTGCTCGGCGTGAAGCGCCAGTGCCGTGGCCGCTGCCGCCGGGTCGTCGGACGGTGCGGCGAAGGCACGCTGGGATGTCGCCTGCTCCTGCAGACGCGCCAGCTCGGAGAGGTTGGACTGCAGCTGGCGCATGGCCGTCTGCGTCATGGCGGATGACGTCACTCGAGAGATCACGGTGCTCCTTCGCTCAGCGTCCGACGAGGCCGGTGCGGTTGATCAGGACGTCGAGCGCCTCATCCACCGCTGTCATCACACGGGCGGCGGCCTGATAGGCGGTCTGGTAGGTGAGCAGGCTGATGGTCTCCTCGTCGCCGTCGACAGCGGCGACCGACTGCTGGGCTCCGACGGCGGCGACCGCTGCGGAGTCGGAGAGCTTCGCGCGCTGCACGTCGGCCGCGGTCGCGACCCCGAACCGGGTGACCTGATCGGACCAGACGGCGTCAGGGGAGCCAGCGCTCCGACCGATCTGCGAGATCAGGTCGGCGTTGGTCGCGTCCAGGGCACCGGCACCGGGCGCCGCGAGCGCGAGCTCGGAGGCCGAGCCGACGGCGACGGTCAGGCCCAGTGCGGCGGAGCCCGTCGTCGGCACGGTGAAGAAGTCTCCCCCGGCCTGGCCGGTGGAGGTCACCCCTGCCCTGTGCTGGGCGTTCATGGCGTCGGCCAGCGTCGTTGCGACCTTGTCGTACGTCGCCGCGAGCCCGGCGAGCATGCCGCCTTCGGAGGCCGGGGCCAGCACCGACAGCGAGGCACCGAGCTCACCGCCGTCGATCGACACGGGCAGATCGGGCGCAGACGCCCACGAGAGGCTGAACCGCTGCCCCGAATCGATCGAGGCGGGCCCGGTCAGCACCAGGTGGCGTGAATCGGAACCCGATACCAGCGCGTTGCCGCCCAGCCGCACGGTCATCGTGCCGTCGCTCTCGATGGTCGCCGCCGCGCCGGACATCCTGGCCACGTTCTGCGCGAGGACGCTGCGCTGATCCATGAGCTCGTTCGCCGAGCGGCCGGAAGCGAGTGCATCGCGGATCTCTCCGTTGAGGACCGCGATCTGGTCGGCGGTGGCGTTCACCTGGGAGACCGTGCGGTCGGCGGAGTCGCGCGCATTGCTCCACTGGGTGGCGACGTTCCGGTACCCGCCGGCGATGTGCGAGGCGAGCTCCTTCGCCGATTCCAGGATGCTCGAGGCCGCTGCCCCCGAGTCCGGCGTGTTCGCGAGGTCCTGCCAGCCGGACCAGAACTTGGACAGCCGGGCGGCGAGCCCGTTCGCCGTGGGCTCGGCCAGCGATGCCTCGACCGTGGTCGCGGCCACCGCCCTGGTCGACCAGTACCCCGAAGCGCCGAGGGCGTCGCGCACCCTGGCGTCGAGAAGGGCGTCACCCAGGCGTGCGACGCCGTCGATCGAGACGCCGTGCCCCGGGAGGGCGCCCACGCTGAACCGTCCGGTCTGCGCGATGGCCGCGACGGCCGAGGTGGTCACACGCTGCCGCGTGTACCCCTCCGTCTTCTGATTGGCGATGTTCTGCCCGACCACGTCCATGCCGCGTCGGGCAGCCGCCAGTCCGCTGGCCGCCGTGTTCAATCCGCTGAAGGTCGACATGATCCCCTCTCGGTCACATCTCGGTGTCGATGATCCGCGCGGCATCGTCGCGCGCGCGGTCACCCTTGGTCGTGTACTCGCCCGTGTCGTGCCCGAGCGCGGCGATCGTCTCCTGCGTCGCGCGGAGCACTCCGCTGAGCTGCTCGGCGTTGGCGTCGCGCAGCTGCTCGACCTCGGCGGCGAGCTTCGACAGCGCTCGCAGATGGTCGGCGAACACCTCCTGCCATGCCCCTTCCGGCGCGTGCTCGATCAGCTCGCGGATCGTCGACGCCTCGGGAGCTCCCCACTCCTCGGCGACGGTGGCGACCTCGACGGTGCGGGCGAGGCCTGCGCCGCGCAGTCGATCGAGCACCTGATCGATCTCCCGTGCGGCAAACTGGATCCACTGGGATCGCCCGGCGGCGAGAAGCAGCTGCTGCTCATCGAGCTTGAACAGCAGCATCTCGAGCAGCTCGCGCTCTCGCCACAGCTGTATCGATAGTTCGTTGGCTCCCATGATCCCCTTTTCCCCAGTGATCGCCCCGCCTGACAACGCGGCCAAAGGTCACTATCGGCCAGCGTCTGCCTAACGTTACTATGTGGAACGGCGATGGATAGTTCTCCCCATGTACAAATCATAAAACGTGTGATATGTGCATCTGTTCATCTCCTCGGATCTTTCGGAGTGCATCCAGAGAGGTGGATCATCCCCCATGTCGTCGCGCGCTGAGCGCAATCTGCTCATAGAGAGCAACCTCCCCCTGGTCGGATACCTCGCCGCCGAGACCCATGCCCGCGCCACCCACATCCCCCGCGACGAGCTCGCGGCCGTCGGAGCACTCGCGCTCGTGACAGCGGCCGAAGCATTCGATCCGGAGCTCGGCGTACCCTTCGGGGCCTACGCCCGCCGACGCATCCTCGGCGCTTTCGCCGACGAGATGCGCTCGATGGACTGGGCCTCCCGCGGCATACGCAAACGCATCAAGGAGACCGTCGCCGTCCGCGAGGCGCTGACCGCCGGGCTCGGCCGCACCGCGACGGTCGCCGAGGTCGCCACCGCGATGGGCGTCGCGAAGGACGTCGTGATCGAAGCACTCGGCGACGCCGCCAGGATGCTGACCACTCTCGACGACCCCGCCGCCCGTGACGTCACCGCCGACATCCCCCTCCCCGAGGAATCGGCACTGGTGGGAGAACGGCGCGAGGTGCTCGAGCAGGCGGTCATCGCCCTGCCGGAGCGCATGCGGCGGATCGTGCAGGCGGTCTACTTCGACGAACGCCCCGTCAAGGAGATCGCCGAGGAGCTCGGGGTGACGCACTCCGCGGTGTCGCAGCAGCGCTCGGAAGCGATCCGGCTTCTGCGCGACGCCCTGGACCGCTACTACGCAGAGGGGTCGACGCCGGCAGCGACGACGCGGGTCTCCCCCGCGGCCCGCGATGCCTACTTCACCAGGATCGCGGACGCCGCCGGCTCCCGGATCGCCGGGGTCTTCCGCGAATCGGCGACTGCCTGAGCCGATTCCCCGCCGGCCCGACTAACGCGCCGGGAACCTCCGCCGATAGGTGTGACCGGGAGACCACGGATGGTCTCCCGCACAACACCATTCACGGAGGAGAACCCTTATGGGTATGCAGATCAGCACGAACGTGTCGGCACTCAACGCCTACCGCAACCTGTCCAACACGCAGAACGACCTGTCGAAGTCGCTCGAGAAGCTGTCCAGCGGCTTCCGCATCAACCGCGCGGCCGACGACGCTGCAGGCCTCGCGATCTCCGAGGGCCTGCGTTCGCAGGTCAACGGCCTGAACGTCGCGGCACGCAACGCCCAGGACGGCATCTCGGTCATCCAGACCGCTGAAGGCGCCCTGACCGAGGTCCACTCGATCCTGCAGCGCGTTCGCGACCTGACCGCTCAGGGTGCGAACGACTCGAACAACACGAAGTCGCGCGACGCGATCCAGAAGGAGATCAACACCCTCGGTGATGAGCTCACCCGGATCGCCGGCAGCACGAACTTCAACGGCATCAAGCTGCTCTCGGGCGGCAACACGCTGACGTTCCAGGTCGGTGCGGGCTCCGTCGCCGCCGAGGACCAGATCTCGGTCGCCCTGACCGACTTCGCCACCCTCGGTGCCGACATCAAGACGCTCGCGGGGACCATGACGGACGCCGCGACGTACGGTGCCGCGCTGGCGGGTATCGACACGCAGATCCAGGCGGTCTCGACCGCACGCGCCGGCTACGGTGCGCTGCAGAACCGCTTCGAGTCGACCATCAACAGCCTCAACGTGTCGGCGGAGAACCTCTCCGCCGCCGAGAGCCGGATCCGCGACACCGACATGGCGTCCGAGATGGTCAAGTTCACGTCGAAGAACATCCTGTCCCAGGCAGGTACGGCGATGCTGGCACAGGCCAACCAGGCCAACCAGGGCGTGCTCCAGCTCCTGCGCTGAACCACGTCATAGGGTCCGGACGCCCACCGGCGTCCGGACCCTGTCCGCTCCTCAACAGGAAAGGCGACCATGTCCCTCTCGCTCGACGGCCTCGTCTCCGGCCTGAAGACCACCGAGGTCATCAAGGCGCTGATGGATGTCGCCTCCATCCCCCGTTCACTGCTCAAGGCGAAGATGGATGACAAGAACGGCATCGTCACCCAGCTGCGCACCCTGAACACGGCGGTGCAGAACCTCGCCACGGCAGCCGAGAAGGCCGCGACCCGCGACGGACTCGCCCGCTTCACCACCTCGTCCTCCTCGCCGACGGTCACCGTCGCCACCCGCGATGGTGCCGCGCCGCTCTCGGCCGACATCGTCGTCGACAAGGTCGCCAAGAACCACACGATCGTCTCCGCAGCCTCCGCCGGGTGGGCCGTCGACCCACCGGTGATCACCCTCGAGAACGCCAAGGGCGAACGCGTGCAGGTCACCGCAGACTCCAGGTCGATGCAGGATGTCGCCCGCGCGGTGAACGAAGCAGGCTTCGGCATCGTCGCCGCGGCCGTCCCCGCCGGACGTGACGCCGACGGCAACCCGATGCACCGCCTGCAGTTGCGGGCCGCCGACTCGGGAGAGGCCGGCCAGTTCCGCGCCTACCGCGGAGACACCGCTGCGGTAGCGGCCGGCACCGCCTCCGACATCTCCACCGAAGCAGGAGCGGCCGTCATCGACGTCGGTGCCGACGCCCAGGTGCGCCTGTGGGCCGGCACCAGCGCGGAGCAGGTGCTGACCTCGTCGAGCAACACCTTCACCGACCTGTTCGACGGGGTGGACGTGACCGTCTCCGCGGCCTCGGCGGCGCCCGTGACCATCGGCGTCGCCGTCGACACCGCTGCTCGCACCAAGGCCTCCGCCGAGTTCATCGCCGCCGTCAAGGACATCCTGACCCGCATCGACAACGGCTCGAAGGCGACCATCGCCGCCAAGCAGGGAGACAAGACCACTCTGGGCGTCTTCACCGGCGACAGCGCGGTCCGGGGACTGCGCACGGCCCTCGCCGATGCGGTGCAGCACCCCGTGAACGGCGTCTCTCCTTCGTCGATCGGCATCTCGAGCGACATGTACGGCGTGATGAGCTTCGACGAGGAGAAGTTCGCCGAAGCCCTCGCGAAGGACCCGGATGCCGTCGCAGGACTGTTCTCCGACATCGCCTCGCGGGTGCAGGACACCGCGAAGGTGTACTCGGACAAGTACGAGGGGCTCCTCACCACGCGGATCACGGGCCAGGAGAGCGAGGTCAAGGGACTCGGCGAGCAGATGGAGCGCTGGGATGTCCGCCTCGCGCAGCGCAAGACCACTCTCGAGCGCACCTACGCACGCCTCGAGGTGATGCTCTCGCAACTGCAGTCGCAGTCCTCGTACCTGACCTCGCAGATCGCCGCCCTTCCGGGCTCGAGCTCCAACTCGGGGAAGTGAGCATGAACGCCGCGCTCCGCGCCCAGCAGCGCTACCGTGACGACGCCGTGCTGTCGGCGCCGCCCGAGCGTCTGGTGACCATGCTCTACGACCGTCTCCTGCTCGACATCGAGCGCGGGGAGATGGCTCAGCGCGCAGAGGACTGGACCGAGGCGAACGCCCAGCTGCAGCACGCCCAGGCGATCGTCTCCGAGCTGTCGTCCTCGCTGACCGACGACTGGAACGGCAGCGCCGGCCTGCGCTCGCTGTACGTCTTCCTATCGCAGACGCTCATCGGCGCCAACATCGGCCGCGACCCGGAGCGCACGCACGCGTGCCACGAGATCGTCGCGCCGCTGCGTGACGCCTGGCACGAGGCCGCTCGCACCGTCGCCGAGGCGCGGGCGTGAGCGGGGAAGAGTGGACCGCGCTGCTCGACCGGCTCGAACAGGAGGCCGAGCAGATCCTCGATGCCGCCCCCGGTGCCGCTGCCGACGCCGACCTCGCCCCGTGGACGCCTCCGAGCACGCCGCTTCCCGCCGAGCTCGCTGACCGCGCCCGGCGGGTGATCGACCTCCAGCGCTCAGCGATGGACCGTGCCCGCTCCGACCTCGACGGCATGCGCCGGCATCTCGGCGCCGTGAGCCGCATCCCCAGCACCCGTCGGCCGGAGGAGCCTGCCTACCTCGACGTCGATGGGTGAGCTCGCTCCCTAACGTCGCGCCGAACCCTGCCGATAGAGCAGGGAGAGCACGGATGGCTCGCAATTCTCGGCCATGGATCGGCCATACCACCCACACACGGGGAGCCGGTTTCGTGTTCGATTCTGTGACCATGAACGCGCTGACGAGCGCGCTCGACGGCCTCGCGCAGCGCCAGCGCGCGATCTCCGACAACATCGCCAACATCAACACCCCGAACTATCACGCCAAGCGCGTGCAGTTCGAGCAGGCTCTCGCCCGGTCGATCGATGCGGGTGATGGACGGGTCGGGGCGACGGTCGGCACCTCGCTCGAGCCCACGCGCCTCAACGGCAACAACGTCAACCTCGATACCGAGACCCTTTCCAGCATCGACACGATGCTGCGCTACCAGTTCGCCACGCAGGCCGTGAACGGCTCGTTCACATCGATGCGCACCGCGATGAGGACCTCATGACCTTCGACGCGATCGGCATCGCCGGCACCGGCCTGACCGTGCACCGCAAGTGGCTCGACGCCATCAGCGACAACATCGCCAACATCAACACCGCCGCTCCCAGCAACGGTGCGGCATTCCGCGCACGGTACATCCTCGCCCAGACGAGCGACCAGTCCCCCGGCGTGTACGTCGCCGGCACCGCCCAGGGCAGTGCACAGGGACGTCTGGTGCACCAGCCCGACCACCCGCTCGCCGACGCAGACGGCTACGTGCGCTATCCGGACATCGACCTCGGCGACCAGATGAGCCAGCTGATCCTCGCGCAGCGCGGCTACCAGGCGAGCGCCGCCATCGTCGACCGCGCCCGCAACTCCTACGAATCCGCCCTGCAGATCGGACGCAGCTGATGGCCGCACTCCCCGGCATCGAAGCCATCTCCTCGAGTTTCACGCTCGCCCCTCCCGCCGTCGCCCCCGCGAAGGCTACCGACGAAACGGCGTTCGCGAACAGTGTCACCGGCGCCATCGACGAGCTGCGCACGCTGCAGTCGGAGTCGGACAAGCTCAAGGTCGCCGCGGTGACCGGAGACCTCGATGACATCCACTCGGCGATGATCGCGTCGTCGAGGGCCGCCGTCACCCTCGAGCTCGTAGCCGCCGTGCGCAACAAGGGCGTCGACGCGTTCAACGAGATCATGCGGATGCAAGCCTGATGCCCCAGGCCGTCACCAACGTGTTCCAGCGGATCGGGCGCGTGATCGCGGGCTTCTCGCTCGCGCAGCGCACGATCGCGATCATCGGCGTCGCCGTGCTCGCCCTCGGGATCGTCGCGCTCTCCAGCTGGCTCACCCGCCCGACCTACACCCCGCTGTTCTCCGGCATGAGCGCCTCCGACGCGAACGCCGTGGTCGAGCAGCTGCGCTCGTCGTCGGTGCCGTACGAACTGGCGGACGGCGGAGCGACGGTGCTCGTGCCCGAGAAGGACGTGTACGACCAGCGCCTGGCCGCAGCGTCCGCCGGTCTTCCCGGCGCGAGCTCCGGCGGGTACTCGCTGTTGGACAAGATGGGCGTCACGACGAGCGAGTTCCAGCAGTCGGTGACCTTCAAGCGCGCGATCGAGGGCGAGCTCGCCGCCACCATCTCCTCGATCAAGGGCGTGACGGCCGCGTCGGTGCAGCTCGCCATCCCCGAGGAGAGCGTGTTCGTCTCCGAGACCGTCGACCCCACGGCTTCCGTGTTCGTGGAGACCTCGGGCAACTCGACGCTCTCCCCGAAGCAGGTCGAGGCGATCGTGCATCTGACCTCGGCCGCGGTCAGCGGCATGAAGCCGGAGAACGTGGCCGTGGTGGATCAGAGCGGCCAGACCCTCTCGGCCGCCGGCGTCGGCACGACCGGCGGCATCGACCAGCAGGCCAGCGACTACGAAGCACGGGTGACCGCGAACGTGCAGCAGATGCTCGACACGGTCGTCGGCCCCGGCAACGCCAAGGTGACCGTGGTCGCCGAGATCGACCACTCCGTCAACGAGCGCGTCGAGGAGACCTACACGCCCGCCGAGGGCGCGCCCCCGTTGACAGAGCAGACCAGGACCGACACGCAGAACGGCTCGAGCTCGAACGCCGGCGTGCTGGGCCCCGACAACATCGCGGTCCCCTCGGCCGGGGGCGACGGCACCTCCGAGTCGACGGAGACCTCGAAGACCAACGCGGTCAACAAGAGCACGCAGAGCACCTCGACACCCGCCGGCTCGCTGCTGCGGCAGTCGGTGTCCGTGGCCGTCGACGCCGGTGCGGGCGGCGACCTGAGCACCGCGCAGCTGAGCGACCTCGTCGAGACCGCCGCCGGGATCGACACCGACCGCGGCGACTCGATCGCCGTCGAGCTCGTCGCCTTCAACCAGACCAGTTCCGAGGCGGCGCAGGCGGCGCTCCAGGCGGCGAAGGACGCCGAGGGCGCTGAGCGCCAGGCCGCGCTGCTGAACACCGTCATCATCGCAGCCGCCATCGCCATCCCGCTGCTCGCCGGTCTCGCCGCACTCATCATGCGTGCGCGCCGACGCCGCGGGGCCGACACCGAGTTCGAGGAGCTCTTCGGCGCCCGTCCGCCCGCGCTCTCCGCCCTCGACGCGGGCGCGACCGCCGCGATCGATCAGGCGCCGACCACGCCGCTGGCGTTCCTCGAGACGACGCCGGACCCCGAGCCGGAGCCCGACCCCGAGCCCGCGCAGGTGAGCCTCGAGCGCCGGCGCGCGGAGATCGACTCCCTCACGCGGCAGGACCCGAAGCGCACAGCCGACCTGCTGCGGACCCTCATCGACGACAGGCAGCAGGTATGACCGGACTGACCGATCGGCAGACAGCGGCCGTCGTCCTGATGAACCTCGATCGCGCCCAGGCGATCGAGGTGATGAAGCATCTGTCCGAAGCGGAGGCCGAGGCCGTCGCAGCCGAGATCATCGACCTGCAGAACCTGGACGCGGCGACCACCGCTCAGGCGCTCGGCCAGTTCCACCGCATCGCGTCGGGCCACCTGCCACCCGCCCGCGGAGGGCGCGACATCGCAGCGGGACTCCTGGAGGCGACGTTCGGCGCCGAACGCGCGGCCGCCGTGCTGGGCAGAGCCGGATCGTCGTCGATGAACTCGTCCTTCGAGTTCCTCGGATCCGCAGACCCGGCTCAACTCGCGACGCTGCTCGACGGCGAACTTCCTCAGACCGTCGCCCTGGTGCTCGCCCATCTGCCCACGGACCGTGCTGCCGCCGTGCTCTCCACGCTCCCCGACCCCACACGCACGGACGTCGCCCACGCGATCGCGACGATGGGCACCGCATCTCAGGAGGCGATCGCGATCGTGGCGGACGCCCTCAAGGCGCGGACCGGCACCTTCGCGGCGCGCGACACTCCTGAGGTGCTCGGCGGCGTCGAGCCCCTCGTCGAGATCATCGCCCGTTCCGGCGCCACGGTGGAGAAGGCTCTGCTGGCGAGCATCGAGGACAGGGACAGCGCGTTGGCCGAGGACATCCGCTCGCGCATGTTCACGTTCGCCGACATCGTCAAGCTGGACGACCGCGACACCCAGCGCGTGCTGCGGGGCATGGACATCCGCTCGCTCGCCCTGGCCCTCAAGGGCGCGCACCAGCCCATCGCCGACCTCATCCGTCGCAACGTCTCCGAGCGCAACAGGGAGAACCTCGACGAGGAGGCCCGCACGCTCGGCCCCGTGCGCGTCTCGCAGGTCGAGGAGGCCAGAGCGGAGATCGTGCGCACGATCCGCGCGCTCGAGGCCGCCGGCGACATCACCGTGCAACGCGCCGACGAGGACGAATATGTCTACTGAGGCCTTCGCACCGGTGCTGTTCCCGCGTCTCGACGGCCGCGAGAACGGCGAGCAATACGCGATCGCCCGCACGCGCGGCTACGCCGACGGGCATGCGGAGGGGTTCCGCGCCGGCCGCGCGGAGGCCGAGTCGGAGCAGCGCGCGGCGGACGAGGCGCGGGCAGCGAGCCAGGCGGCCGAGGCGCAGCGGATCGAGACCGCGGTCGCCGCGCTCCACGCCGCAGCGCGATCCCTGGGAGACCGGGAACGGGAGCTCACCGCCGCCGGTGAGGACCAGGTGCTGCGCTGCGCGATCGAGCTCGCGGAACTGATCCTGGTCTCGGAGCTCTCCGAGCCAGGGGTGGCCGCGGCCGCCGCCCTCCGACGCGCGATGACCGGCGCGGGCCCCGAAGCGATCCGCGAGGTGCGCCTGAACCCGGATGACCTCGCGACCCTGCAGACGTCCGCCGCGGAGCCGAGCGACATCGCCCTCGTCGCCGACGACGCGCTCCACCGGGGAGATGCCGTCGCCACCCTGGCTCACGGCCACATCGACGCCAGGATCGGAAGCGCGCTCGAGCGCGCCCGTCGCGCCCTCACGGAGCACGCCCCGTGAGCGTCTGGGCGCGGTGCGCGAGGCGGTTCGACCCGAGCGCATCGGCGAGGTCTCCCAGGTACGCGGCCTCAGCGTGCAGGTGCGTGGCCTCGACGGGGCCGTCGGCGACGTCGTGACGCTGGACGGTGTCGATGCCGAGGTCGTCGCGATCAGCGAGGGCGGACTGCGCTGCATGCCACTCGCCCCTGTCGCCGGCCTCACGGTGGGAGCCCCTGTGCGCGCTCGCGGAGGAGCACTGCGGGTGCCGACAGGAGCAGCGCTCCTCGGACGCGTCCTCGACGGTCTGGGCCGCCCGATCGACGGGAAGGGTCCGCTGACCGGTGCTGTGCCGGTGAGCCTCGACCATGCTCCGCCCTCCATCATGGGCCGCGACCGGATCGACTCGCCCCTTCCGCTCGGCGTACGGACGCTCGACACACTCGTCAGCGTCGGACGCGGTCAGCGCGTCGGACTCTTCGCGGGTTCCGGTGTGGGGAAGTCGTCGCTGCTGTCGATGATCGCGCGGGGCACCGAAGCAGAGGTCACCGTGATCGCGCTGGTCGGCGAGCGCGGACGCGAGGTGCGCGAGTTCATCGAAGACGACCTCGGGCCGGAAGGACTCGCCCGCTCCGTCGTGGTGGTCTCGACCTCGGACCAACCTGCCATGGCCCGCATCCGCGCCGCGTACACCGCCACCAGGATCGCCGAGGCCTTCCGCGACGACGGCGCACACGCCATCCTCATGATGGACTCGCTCACGCGCGTCGCCATGGCGCAGCGCGAGATCGGGCTCTCGGCCGGGGAGCCTCCGGCCACCCGCGGATACCCGCCCTCCACGTTCTCCCTCCTCGCCGGTCTGCTCGAGCGGGCAGGCACGGACACGCGCGGTTCCATCACCGGCATCTACACGGTGCTCGTCGACGGCGACGACCACAACGAGCCGATCGCCGACACGGTGCGGTCGATCCTCGACGGCCATGTCGTGCTCGACCGGGCGCTCGCACTGTCAGGGCACCACCCCGCGATCGACGTGCTCGGATCGGTGTCGCGTGTCGCCGGCAAGGTCACGACCCCCGAGCGCCGGGCGCACGCCGCGACGCTCCGCGCCGTGCTGGCCGCCCGCCGACGCGCCAACGACCTCATCGACATCGGTGCATATCAAGCCGGAGCGGATGCCCGCATCGACGCCGCGATCGCCCATGAGAAGGAGATCAGCGCGTTCCTCACGCAGCCCCTCGACGAGACCTGTGAGATCGAGGATTCCTGGCGTCGCCTGGACGACCTCGTGGCATCGTTCGGAGGAGTGTCATGAAGCGGTCGTTCTCGCTCGCCGGTCTGCTGCGGGTCAGGGAGATCCAGGAACGCGCAGCGGCCCAGCGCCTCTCGCGCGCCGTGATCGACGCGCAGCACACGGAGGCGCGCGATCGATCCCTCCGCGCGCACCTGTCCGGGGTCGGAAGCGAAGCCGTCGACGTGCGCTCCCTCGCCGCGCTCGCGGCAGCTCGCGTCGCCGGCCGGACCCTGCTGGTCGACCTGACGACCCTGTCCGAACTGCAGAAGCGGACGGTGGACGAGGCGAGGACAGAGCACGCCGAAGCGCGGAGGGCGATGCGCGGACTCGACCGGCTCGCCGAAGCGCACGCCCTCCGGATGCGGACCGCGGAGCTGCACGCCGAGCAGACGGAACTCGACGAGATCGGTTCGCGCACGAGCAGCACGACCACGGAGGACCACGCATGACGTCTCTCGGCATCGTCGACATGCTCACCCCGCGGATGAACCGTGCTGCGGGATCGCCCGCCGACGCCCGTCAGCCCACCCCCGGAGCCGCGGCCTTCGCCGATGTCATCATCGATGCCTCGCGTGCCACCGACG
>NZ_LSJW01000081.1:0-62430 GCF_001557335.1 Microbacterium sp. CCH5-D1 | reverse complement strand
GCGGCGGGGAGGGAACTGCCGAGCCGGTGGAAGATCCTCTGCAGCGTCGAGGCGCACTCCTCGAACAAGTCGGCCGCGCGCGTGATGGATGCCGACGTGCTGCTGGTGCCGGCGGGAGAGGACGGCGTGCTGCGTGCCGAGGGCGTCCGCGAGGCGCTGGCCGAGCACGGGGACGAGATCTGCGCGGTGGTCGCGACCGGGGGATCGACGAACTTCGGCATCGTCGACGACATCGCCGGCATCGCCGCACTCAAGGACGAGTTCGACTTCTGGCTGCACATCGACGGCGCCTACGGCCTCACGGCCATGCTGGCCCCGGAGGCTCGGCACCTGTTCGCCGGTGTGGAGCGCGCCGACTCGGTCATCGTCGACCCGCACAAGTGGCTGTTCGCTCCGTTCGACTGCTGTGCCCTGATCTACCGCGACCCCGACAGCGGACGTCGGGCGCACACGCAGCACGCCGAGTACCTCGACATCCTGACCGACGTCGACGAGTTCAGTCCCTCGGACTATTCGATCCAGCTCACTCGTCGACCGCGCGGTCTGCCGATGTGGTTCTCGGTCGCGACGTACGGCGTGACGGCATACCGCGAGGCCGTGAGCGCCGGTCTCGCTCTGACCCGGCGGATCGCCGACGAGATCGCCCGACGCCCCGAACTGAAGCTGGTGCGCGACCCGCAGCTGTCGATCGTGGTGTTCGAGCGCGAGGGATGGGAGCGCGCCGACTATGACCGCTGGTCGGCCGCTCTGCTCGACTCGCAGCGTGCCTTCGTTGTGCCCAGCTCCCACGCCGGTCGTCCGAACACGCGCTTCGCGATCCTGAATCCGCTCACCACGTTCGAAGACCTCGTCGGCATCCTCGACACCATGAGGTAGGCGAGGCGGACTCGACCTGCAGCGTGGGCAGGTCAGGCGGTGATTCCGGCCAGCAGACGGTGCAGGCCGTACTCGAAGGCACGATCGACGTCGCCGCCGAGGCGGAACGCCCCGGACAGCTCCATCTGCAGGAAACCCGTGGCCCACGCCGTGAAGAAGCGCGCGGCGTCGAGGGCGTCTTCCTGCCCGACCAGGGCGGAGGCGGTGCGGATCAGGGGCGCGGCTGACCGTTCGAGGGCATCGTGCGGGGCCGCGATCGTGAACATGAGGCGGAAGCCCTCCGGATGCCGGTGCGCGAAGTCGCGATAGGCGTGCGCGAGCGCACCGATGTCGTCGCCCGCGGCTTCGAGACGTGCGGTGAGCGCGTCGATCGAGGCTGCGGCGACGGCGGAATGCAGTGCGTCACGGTCTCGCACGCGCTTGTACAGCGAGGGGGCGCGGACCCCCACCCGTTCTGCGACGGCCTGCATCGTGAGCCCGGAGGGACCGGCGACCTCGAGGATCTCCCGCCCGGCGGCGACGATCTCCTCGGTGGATGTGCGTTCGGGCGTCGGCATCGATCCTCCTGTGACGGCTGTGGACAGCCATGGCTATTGACATTAGCCATGATAGCTACGTATCGTAGCCATCGCAATCATCCCGAGAGGATCAGCCATGAAGCTCGCACCGCACCTGCACCGACTGGGCAACGACATCGTCGCCTCCTACCTCATCGACCTGCCGGAGGGGATCACCCTGATCGACGCCGGTCTCCCCGGGCACTGGCACGATCTGCAGCGCGAGCTCTCGACGATCGGGCGCCCTCTGTCCGATATCCGCGGTCTCGTGTTGACGCACGGCGACGGCGACCACATCGGCTTCGCCGAACGGCTGCGGAAGGAGGTCGGGGCACCGGTGTTCATCCACGAGGCCGACAGCCATCGGGTGCGCACCGGCGAGAAGCCCAAGACCCCCATGGGGCCGGCCAAGATCGGACCGACGCTCGGGTTCCTCACGTACGGACTCCGCAAGAACGCGCTGCGCACGCCACACGTGTCGGTCGTGACCGAGGTGACAGACGGCGATGTGATCGACCTGCCGGGCGCGCCGGTCGTGCTCGGGATGCCCGGCCATTCGCCGGGGAGCATCGCGGTGCACGTCCCCGCCGTCGACGCGGTGTTCGTCGGCGATGCTCTGACGACCCGTCACGTGCTCACCGGTCGCACCGGCGCCCAACCCGCACCGTTCACCGACGAGCCCGCGGAGGCACTGGCCTCGCTCGACCGTCTCGCCGACGTGTCGGCGGCGTGGGTGCTGCCGGGGCACGGAGCGCCCTGGCACGGTTCCCCCTCCGACATCGCCGCAGCGGTCCGCGCTTCCGCCTGAGGCGCCGCGGTCAGGTCAGCGCGGGTCAGTGAGCCGCGAGCACCGTCGCGGTGTCACTCATCGTGATCTGCGGCGGGTAGAGACTCATCACCCGCAGGGCGGCGGCGTGATTCTCCGCGGTCGAACCGGCACAGGCGTCGGCCGCTATCGTCACGTGTGCGCCCGCGTCGGCGGCGGCCAGCGCGGTCGAGATCACGCAGCAGTCGGTCGAGACGCCCGCGAGCACGACGTGCCCGCCGCGTCCGATGATCCGCTCGAGCTCCGGACCCCACTTGCCGAACGTCGGCAGGTCGATGCTCGGGTGCGGCGAGAGCGCCTCGGCGTCGGGGACGAGGGCGAACAGGGGATCGCTCGGCGGTTGGTCCGCGAAGGGCCAGGCGTCGAAGTACGCACCCCAGGACGTCGTCCGGTCGGCGGTCGGCATCCAGCGGGTCACGATCACGCGATCGCCGAACGCATCGGCCAGGGCGCGGATGCGCGGCATCACCTCGGGGAAGAACGGCGACCCCCAGGCGGAATCCGGCGCGGCGAAGATGGTCTGCGGATCGATCACCACGAGCCAGGTGTCGGTGGTCGCGGACGCATTCACGCGGCCTCCTGCTGCCGGATCTTCGCCGCCCTCGCGAAGTACGTCACGAGGAACGAGAGCACCAGCGCGAAGAACACTCCGAGGTTCGCATAGGCCCACTCGCCGTCGCGGCCGCCGATGAGGAACAGCAGGTAGCCCTGCCAGTTGTTCCAGGCTGCGTCCTCGGCGAAGTTGTTCACGACCAGGCCCCAGCCGATCACGCTGGTGACGACCATCGTGCCGATCGAGGTCCAGTCCCACGCGCCGTAGCGTCCGCGCTGGTCGAACAGTGCCTCTTCGTCGTAGTCCTTCCGGCGGCGCAGGATGTCGGCGATGAGGATGCCGGCCCACGAGGCGAGGGGCACGCCGAGCGTGATCAGGAAGCTCTGGAACGGTCCGAGGAAGTCGGTCGCGAAGAACACCACGAAGATCGTGCCGACCGTGAGGATGACCCCGTCGATCGCTGCGGCGGACGGGCGGGGGATCCGGATGCCGAGGCTGAGCAGCGTGAGCCCGGAGGAGTAGATGCCCAGCACCGCGCCCGAGACGAGGGCGAGTACCGCGGTGAGCAGGAACGGTACGAGCACCCATACGGGCAGGATCGAGGCGAGCGCGCCGATGGGGTCGGCGGCGATCGCGTTCATGAGGTCTTCGTCGGAGCCGCCCAGGAGCAGGCCGAACACCACGAGGATCACCGGTGCCACCGATCCGCCGATCGTGTTCCAGGCGACGATCGCCCCGTCCGATGCGGTGCGCTTCTGATAGCGCGACCAGTCGGCGGCGATGTTGATCCAGCCGAGACCGAACCCGGTCATCACCATGACGAGCGCGCCGATCACCTGGCCGACGCCGCCGTCGGGTCGGGCCAGCACGACCGCGAGGTCCACCTGCGGAGCGGCGAGCACGATGTAGAGCACGGTCACGACACCGGTGATCCACGTGAGCACCGACTGCAGCTTCATGATCGTGTGATAGCCGAGCACGGACGCCGTGACGATCAGCGCTGCGACGATCACGGTGGCGACGATCTTGAGCGCGATGCTGTCTCCATCACCTCCGAGCTGGGTGATCACGGTGGCGGTGGCGAGCACGGCCATGATCGCGAGGAACGTCTCCCAGCCGATCGAGGTGAGCCACGAGACGATGCCCGGCACCTTCTGACCCTGCACGCCGAAGGCCGCCCGCGAGAGCACCATCGTCGGCGCGGAGCCGCGCTTGCCGGCGATGGCGATGAGCCCGCAGAGCAGGAACGACACGACGATGCCGATGACCGAGACGATCGTCGCCTGCCAGAACGAGATGCCGAAGCCGAGGACGAACGACCCGTACGACATGCCGAACACCGACACGTTCGCGGCGAACCACGGCCAGAACAGGTCTCGCGGCTTCGCTGTCCGCTCGGATTCGGGGATGATCTCGATGCCCGCACGCTCGATGAGGGCCGGCTTGATGTCCGTCATGCTCACATCCTGGCACTGCCGAGGCGGTCGCAGGCGGTTTCGGTGGCGGCCCCGCCGCGGTGTGCGGCCGGCGGGGGCCTAGCCGGCGAAGAAGGACTGCGCTGTGCGGGTCAGATCGTGCAGGTCCGAGACCCCTGCGAGCTCTCGCGCGGAGTGCATGGACAGGATGGGGATGCCCACGTCGACCGTACGGATGCCGAGCCGGGTCGCTGTGATCGGGCCGATGGTCGAACCGCACGGCACGCTGTTGTTGGATACGAACTCCTGCGTCGTGACCCCGGCGCGCTCGCACCAGGAACGCCACGATGCCGTGCCGACCGCATCCGTGGCGTAGCGCTGGTTGGCGTTGATCTTCAGGATCGGTCCCGATCCGAGCACCGGCTGCACCACGGGGTCGTGCTTGGCGGCGTAGTTCGGGTGCACCGAGTGTCCGACATCGCTCGACAGGCACCACGACGACGCGTAGGCCTGGCGGCGTGCGGATCCGTCGGCGCCGAGGCCGGCGTACACGCGTTCGAGCACGTCTTCCAGGAAGGGGCCCGCCGCGCCGGAGCGCGACTCCGAACCCAGTTCCTCGTGGTCGAAGGCGGCGAGCACCGCGATGGGTGCTCCGGCTGCAGGGGCGTGCGCCTCGAGGGCCACCACGCCGGCGTGCACCGAGGCGAGGTCGTCGAGGCGTCCCGACGCGAAGAACGCGTTGTCCTTGCCGAACACCGCACCGCGGGCGGAGTCGGCGATCACCACGTCGTAGCCGCGGATGTCGGAGGCCGAGACGCCGGCGGAGGAGGCGAGCTCGGCGAGGATGTCGGCCTCGGTCGGGTCGCCGAGTCCCCACACCGGCTGGGTCTCGGTCTGCTTGTCGAGGGCGAGGCCGTTGTTCACACCGCGGTCGAGGTGGATGGCCAGCTGCGGCAGACGCAGCAGAGCTCCGGTGTCCGCCAGCACGACACGGCCGTCGGCCAGTGCCAGTCGCCCGGCGAGGCGCAGCTCGCGGTCGAGCCAGGAGTTCAGCAGCGGTCCGCCGTACACCTCGACGGCGGCCTGCAGCCAGCCCCGCGAGCCGGTCGTCGGCTGCGGCTTGAGCTTGAAGCCCGGGGAGTCGGTGTGCGCGCCGAAGATCTGCACGGGCGTCGTGGCCGCAGCATCCTCGGGGACGACCCAGGCGATCGCCGCCCCGTCGCGTACGACGACGAAGCGTCCACCGGTCGTCGGCCAGGCGTCCTCCTCGTGCAGCCGGTGGAAGCCCGCAGCCTCGAGCCGTCGGGCGACCTCCGCCGCCGCGTGGTAGCTCGACGGGGAGGCGGCGACGAAATCGGCGAGGTCCTCGGCGTGGGCGAGAGCGGCGGGGGTGACGGGCATGTCGTGACCTTCCTGGAGAGCGCGGTCCTTCGAGCGTAGTCGGGGTCTCCGTGCGTCCTCCACGACGGCGGCCCGCGCCCGCGCTGTTTCCCGGCCGTTCATCCCGGCGGGTTAGGGTGGTCCCGATAGCGCCTAGGGTTCCGGGGTTCGCGCCCGTCTGGTCCGAGCGGCGCCACGGCTCTCCTCCGCAGGAGAGCCGTCATCTGACAGGACAAAAGCCCGGAGGACCCTGTTCGTCGCGCCGTGCGCCGGACGGAAGGGTCTGTTTTGTCTCCTCTCGCCTTCGTCCTCGTCTTCGGTGCGGCCATCGCCCACGCGGCGTGGAACATCATCGCGCACGGCATCAGCAGAGCGGGCGCGCCGTTCCTGTGGTGGGGCGCCGTCGCCAGCACCGTGGTCTGGATCGGCGCGGTGCCGTTCACGGGAGGTCTCGGCACCGACGATCTGTGGTCGTTCGCCCTCGGTGTCGTCGTCTCGTCGGTGCTCCACGTCGGCTACATGGCGGTGCTCCAGCGCGGCTATCGCGAGGGCAACCTCTCCACGGTGTACGCGACGGCCCGCGGCACCGGGCCCTTCCTCTCGGTGATCGTGGCCGTGCTGCTGCTGGGCGAGCGCCCGTCGGTGCTCGCGCTGATCGGGGTGGCGGCCGTGATCGCAGGCGTCGTCGCCATCGGAGTCGTCGACCGGGGCAGAGGATCCGGCACCCGGCGGATGGATCCCGGCATCGTCTTCGGCGTGCTCACCGGCGTCGCGATCGCCGTCTACACGATCTGGGATGCGCACGCGGTGCGCACGTGGGACCTCTCGCCGGTCGCCTTCATGGTGGGCACGACGCTGTTGCAGGTGCCGTTCTACTCGATCGCGGTGCGTCGGCGCTGGGACGCGGTCTGGGCGCTCTGGCGCACGCAGTGGCGCCGCATCCTCGCGTTCGGCGCCCTGTCACCGCTGTCCTACATCCTGGTGCTGACCGCGATCCAGATCGCCCCGGTGGCGCTGGTGGCGCCCCTCCGTGAGGTCAGCGTGGTGCTGGTGAGTCTGTTCGGGGTGTTCGTGCTGCGGGAGTCGCGTGGGGGCTGGCGGATCGCGGCATCCCTCGTCGTGGTGACCGGGATCGTCCTCCTCGCCGTGTGAGCCCTCGACCGCGGGATCGACGGGTGGTGTCGAGCGTATTCCGGAATGCCAGGAAAGTGCCTCTGAACAGGACTGTTCCGACCCTGCAATGTCGGTGGTGGGGTGTGGGATGGACGTATGAACCCCCTCGCGGAAGCTCTGGATCGGGTCGTCGCCGACCTCGACGCCGTGCTGTCCGCCGCACAGCTCGCCGGACTCGACGATGCCGCGCGACTGGATGTGCTCCGCGGCGCTGGCGAGGCGCTTCGTCGCGTGGAGGCCATCGTTGTGGAGACGACCGCCTCCGCCGAGCCCCGCTTCGCCGAGGCGACCGGATGCCGATCGATGAACGAGCTCCTGCAGCGGGTGCTGCGGGTGGATGCACCCGGAGCGTCTCGGGTGGTGAAGGCGGCCGAGGCGGTTCGGCGCGAGGTGGCGCTGACGACGGGGGAGCGGCTCCCGGCGCGCTTCCCCGCGATCCGCGAGGCGATGCTCGACGGCGTGATCGGGGTGGCCGGTGTGCTCGCGGCGTCCGGGCCGGTCCTGCAGGCGGGCGATCGGATCGGGGCGGAGGAACGGGTGGCGGCCGATGCTGCGCTGGCCGACCTGGCACGCGGACTCCCCGAGGCGGACGGGGGCACCGAAGGTGGAGGGCCGCCCGCCACCCCTGACGACCTCCGGCAGTACGCGATGCTGCTCGCGCAGCTGCTCGATCCGGATGGTGCCGAGCCGACGGACGCGAAGGCGCGGAATCGGAGATTCCTCACCATCGGGCGCCTGCGCAACGGGGTGCATCCGCTCCGGGGCAACCTCCTTCCCGACGTGGCCGCGCAGCTGCAGCTCATCATCGACGCTCAGAACAATCCGAAGACCGATGGCCCGCCAGAGCCGGGCGTGACCTTCCGGTCGGAGAGCGAGCGATCGGGCGATGGAGCCGATTCCGGTGCAGACGTCGCCGACGCCGATCCGTGGAACTCCGACCCGCGCAACGTGATCGAACAGCGCACCGCCGCGCAGAAGCGGCACGACGCCATGGCGGCAGCACTGGCGATCGCCGCGCGTCACGAAGACATGCCTCGACTGGCCGGAGCATCCCCGACGCTCGTGGTGCACGCCGACGCGGACGACCTCGTCTCGGGCTCCGGGTGGGCGACCGTGGCCGGCTCGCAGTCGCCGGTGCCGATCGGGGTCGCGACCCAGGCCGCGTGCACGGGCGCCATTCAGCGGGTGCTGTTCGACGACGGCCGGATCGTCGGCACGACCGTCACTGATCGGGTGTTCACGGTTCACCAGCGGCGCGCGATCATCGCTCGCGATGGAGAGTGCCTGATCCCCGGGTGCCATGTGCCGGCGTCATGGTGCGAGATCCACCACGTCGTCGAGCACGCCAGGGGAGGACCGACCGATACGGACAACGGCGTGCCCCTGTGCTGGTGGCATCACCGTTCGCTGAACCGATCGGGGTGGGAGATCCGGATGGCGGGAGGTACCCCGCAGGTCCGCGGCCCGGCATGGTGGGATCCCGAGCGTCGCTGGCGTGTTCCGCGGCAGCGCGAGACCGCAGCTGCGTGATAGCGCTGAAACGCGGTGGGTGATCAGCGGAAGTTGACGAGTCCGGCGTGTGCGGCCGTCACGAGGATCTGCACGCGGTCGCGCAGGTGCCACTTCGACATCATGCGCCCGAGGTGTGCCTTCACCGTGCCCTCGGAGACGATGAGCGCCTTCGCGATCTCCGCGTTCGACATCCCCTGCGCGAGGCAGTTCAGCACCTCGACCTCGCGCTCCGTGAGCGGTTCGAGAGCGGCGGCGTCAGCGGCGACCGGGGTCGAATCGCGGACGTGCTTGATCAGCATCGAAGCGATCCGCGGCGACAGCGAGCTGGCCCCGCTGTGCACCTCGCGCACACCGGTGACGATGTCCTCCGCGCTGGAGTCCTTGAGCAGATAGCCGGAAGCGCCGGCGCTCAGCATGGGGAGCACCGTGTCGCTGCCGTCGAGCGTGGTGACAGCGAGCACGCGCACGTGCGGCCATCGCTCGGCGATGACACCCGTCGCCTCGATGCCGTCCATCTCAGGCATCTGCACGTCCATCATCACGACGTCGGGCTGTTCGCGCTCGACAGTGGAGATCGCCTCGAGACCGTCCTCTGCCTGCGCGATCACGCTGATCTCCGGGTCGCGCGAAACGAAGTGCGACAACGCCGAACGGACGAGGGGATCGTCATCGACGATCACGACACGGATTTCCTGCATAGGGGGAAGCCTAACGGCGCGGGCACCTGATGGACGTCATGTAGACCTTTGGCCAAAAAGGTCTAGACCTGAGACAGATGTGCGCCGCTCCTGTCGCCGAGAAGATGAATACAGACATCGACGAACGACTACATAATGGAGGTGAACGTAATGACTTTCTGGCAGCAGGTTGGCAAGTTTTTTGGTCTCGTCCGCTAGCGTACCTGGCGAATAGGAGATAGTGAACCATGGCCTTCGACCAGTCACCCCGGCGATCTACTGATTCGTTCCGGTTGGGTCGAGGCGAGAAGCTCAGCGCGATAGAGCGGATCGTCGTCCTGGTCATCGTCTCCATCACCATCGCCACGGACGTCATAGGTTTCTTCACCACACCGGGGGTCAACCCGGTAGCCCTTCTGGTGAGCGTCGCATGTACGGCAGCGTTCGCCCTCTATCTCTGGAACCCGCTCATCGCGACATGCGCCCTCGGCGTTGTGTTCGCGGCATCATTTCTCGTGGGAACGGAATCCCAGGTTCTGACCGCCGCCGCTGTCGCGGCTGGGCTCGTCATGAGGCTGGGATGGACATCCCTGATCCTGTCGTACACCGGTACGTTCCTCATCGCTGCGGCTCTCGTCGCCAACGGCGTTGCTGACTCGGGTGTGAACGTCGGTCTCTTCCTCATCTTCGCCACGGTGGCCGGAGCTGTCGGGTTCGCCCTTCGGTTGGCCTTCGCCCGTGGCAGTCGCCTCGAGCGCGAACTCGAAGAGCGGGCTGAACAAGAACGACAGGCAGTGCTCGCCGAGCGACGTTGGATCGCTGGTGAGCTGCACGACAGCATCGCGCACCACCTCACGGTGGTGTCGCTGCACGTGCAGATGCTCGAAGACCCCGAGATGAGCACCGACTCTCGAGAGGCGATCCGCGTCGCCGCTCGCAAGGCCATGACCGATCTCCGTTTCGTGATCGAGCTCGCCGACGACGGTCCGCAGTCGTCGAGCGTGCAGACGGGCGACCTCGCGGCGGCTGTCGACGAGGCGCAGAGCGAGTTCGAAGCGGCGGGCCACTCCGTGGCCCGCGTGGGCGATCCCAGCGACGAGCGCATCCCGCGGGCCGTCGAGATCGTCCTCGCGCGCATCGTGCGCGAGTCCGCCACCAACATCCTCAAATACGCAGGCCCCGGCGAGGTGCTGATCGACCTCGCCGTGGACGACGAGGTCGCGCACCTCACGCTGCGCAGCCCCCTCCCCACGACGCCGCGCCGTGAACTCTCGTCGAGTCGAACAGGACTCGGCCGGATGGCGGAGCGCGTGATGGGAGCGAGTGGCGAGTTCAGCGCCGGCGAAGTCGACGGGTTCTGGGTCGTGTCGGCCCGACTTCCGGTCGTCTGATGCCCTAGAGTGTGTGAGCACCCTCTCCAAGATCCGCGAGAACCTAGACGAAGGTCTAGCGAGGTCTCGACGTTCGACACTGTGGAACGAGTTGCAGTCCGCCATATTCTGAGGGTTCCCCAGATAAAGCGTCCCCAGCGCTGCGATCGCGAGCGCGGTCTTTCTGGCTTCTGAAACACTTTGCGCGCTCGCGATCGCCTTCTGCGTTAACGGCTGTCTTCCCGGCCTTCCGCGCGACGCTCCGTACCGCGCGACTACCCGCCCACTGCGCGCATGTAGTGGCCATCGGTGGAGATCCCCGATGCGGCGACGGTGAACCGCACGACCTCGCTCAGGTACCGGTCCTCCGAGGCCTCGAAGATCCGCCCTTCCGCGTCACGCGAGGTGCGGGTGAGACGCAGGATGGGCGTCCCGCGCGGCACGCGCAGCAACTCCGCGTCCTGGTCGTCAGCGGCCACGGCGTCGATCACGTGCTGGAGGGTGACGATGGGGTGCCCGACCGACGAGAGGTACTCCGTGATCGACACCTCGTCCAGATCCACCTCGAACAGCCTCCGGCCCGCGACCTCGGTGTAGTTGAGCCGCTCCAGCATGGTGGGGCGCCCGTCGAGCAGACGCAGCCTGACCACGCTCACGATCGTGTCCCCGGCGTCGACGCCGAGTGCCGCTCCGAGCTCTCCGGCGCGTCTCAGGCTCAGCTCCTGCGTCTCGGCCCCCGGCGTGACGCCCAGCTCGCGGGCCCAGCGGGTGAACGGCACCGACACGTCGACCGCCTGGCTCGCCTTCCTGGCGACGACTCGCGCCGGCCGACCGCGACTGGTCTCGATCAGGCCTTCGCCGCGGAGCGCGGCCAGGGCGTTGCGGATCGGCCCACGCGACGTGTGCCATCTCTCCGCGAGCTCCGCTTCGGTGGGTACGTCATCCCCGGGGCGCAGGGCACCCGCGGCGATCTGGGCGCGCAGGTCGTCGGCGATCTGGGTGTACACAGCTTCAGCCACATAGGTACATTACTTGGTCAGTCCGAACGGCGTTGCCTCGTTCCAGGAGTGTTCACTCAGGCGAATCCCCGGTAAACACGGCCTGAACTCTTCCGAGTTAGGTACATATCTGCGCTCATCACCTGCCAGAGTCTTCCGTGGATCACCCCTCACACCCTGAAAGGTCCTCATGAAGCTTCGCGCTCTCCCCGCCCTCGCCGGCGTCGCGCTCCTCGCCCTCGGCCTCGCCGCCTGTTCCGGCTCGGCGGACGCCTCCGGCACTCCCGGCGCCGACGAGTCGTCCTCGGCCAGCGGCTTCGCGGTCGATGAGAACACCCTCGTCTTCGGCGTCGTGCCCGACTCCGTCGACACCGAGACGAACTACCAGCCGCTCATGGACTACATCGCCGAGATCACCGGCAAGACGGTCGAGTACCACGAGTCGACCGACTATGCCGCACTGATCGAAGCCGCCGTCGCCGGCAAGGTCGACGTCGCGTCGTTCTCCGGCTTCACGTACGTCACCGCCACCAACAACGGCGCCAAGCTCACCCCGATCTCCTCGATCGTCACGGAAGAGGGCCAGGAGCCCGGCTACTTCTCGCAGGCGATCGTCCCCGCGGGCAGCGACATCAAGAGCATCGACGACTTCAAGGGCAAGAAGGTCTGCTTCGTCGACCCGTCCTCCACCTCGGGCTACCTGTTCCCGTCCTACAACCTGCTGAAGGCCGGCATCGACCCCAAGACCGACATCACGCCGGTCTTCGCGGGCAAGCACGATGTGAGCGTCACCAAGGTCGGCGAAGGCGTCGAGTGCGAGGCGGGCTTCGCCGAGGACTCCGAGGTCGAGAAGTCGGACAAGGTGAAGGTCATCGACGAGACGATGGTTCCCGGCGCGCCGCTGGTCTACTCGTCCACGCTGCCCGACGACGTCTCGAAGAAGCTCATCGACGGTCTCTCCGAGATCACGATCGACGACATCATCGCCGCCGGCATCGACGGTGCGGACACCGACGCGTTCCGCAGCGTCTTCTACGCCACGAAGCCGGTCGACGACGCGTACTACGACCTGATCCGCGACATCTGCAAGGAGACCGAAGCGGAGCAGTGCCAGGGCTGAGCCCGGCCTGACCTTTCGCCTCACCCGGCGCCCTCCGTCTCGTCCGCCTCACCCGGACGAGACGGAGGGCACCACCGCACGACTCACGACAACACAGGAGCTACGACATGACCGCCTCGGCATCCGACGCCCTCATCCGCCTCGACGGCGTGACGAAGACCTTCGGGACGACCACCGCGCTGAAGGATGCCTCGCTCGAGGTGTCCCGCGGAGAGATCGTCGTGCTCCTGGGCCTCTCCGGCTCGGGGAAGTCGACCCTGCTGCGCCACCTCGACGGCCTCGAGATCCCCACCGCGGGCTCCGTTGAGGTGCTGGGCGCCCAGGTCCCGTCGCTGAAGGGGAGGGCACTGCGCGACCTCCGCAGCCGTGTGGGGTTCATCTTCCAGCAGTTCGAGCTGGTTCCCTCTCTCACCGTGCTCGAGAACGTGCTCACCGGATCGCTGTCGGGTGTGCGCGGGCCGCGTCTCGGTCTCTGGGGCTACTCGCGGGCGGCAAAGCTCACCGCGCTCGAGCACCTCGACCGCGTCGGGCTCCTCGACCGCGCCTACCAGCGCAGCGACACCCTCTCGGGCGGACAGCAGCAGCGTGTGGCCATCGCTCGCGCTCTCATGCAGAAGCCCGCGATCCTGCTCGCCGACGAGCCGGTCGCCTCTCTCGACCCCGAGTCGAGCGAACAGGTCATGGCGCTGATCCGCGAGATCGCCGCCGACGAAGGACTCACGGTCGTCTGCAGCCTGCACCAGGTCGACCTCGCGATCTCGTGGGCCGACCGCATCGTGGGTCTGCGCCACGGCGAAGTGGTGCTGGACACCCCGACCGGTGACCTCACCAAGGCCGAGGTCATGGAGATCTACGGCCGTGTCGCCACCACGACCGCCGAGATCCGCGCCGTGGCCGAGGAGCTCGTGGAGGCGGCTGCGCAGGTGGCCGCATCATGACGGCCCTCGACTCCGCGACGGATGCAGCCACCCGCGGCGGTGGGCCGGTGCCTCGGGGCGGCGGGCAGTCGGTCGCCGAGCGCGCTCCGAAGCGCCCGATCTCGCCCGAGCGGATCGCGGCATCGCTCACCCTGGTCGCGCTCGTGGTGCTCGGCATCCTCGCCGTCCGCGACGTCGACATCTCGATCCCGGCGATGGTGCAGAGCTGGGGCAACGCCGAGAACTTCATGGCCCGTGTCGGGGGACTCACGTTCCCGGCGCCCGGCGACCTCGCCTGGCTGATCGCCCTCACCGTTGGCCTGGTGCTCGTCGGCACGCTCCTCGCTGCCGTGCTGTCGGTGCCGATCGCCTATCTCGCCGCATCCAACACCACGCCAGGCAACGGTTGGCGCGCGGCCGCGCGCTTCATCGGCGTCCTCACCCGCGCCCTGCCCGACGTCGTCCTCGCGATGGCGTTCGTGCTGATGTTCTCTCTCGGCACGCTTCCCGGCATCCTCGCCATCGGCATCCACTCGATCGGCATGATCTCGAAGATGTTCGCCGATGCGATCGAGCAGATCGACGAAGGACCCCGCCTCGCCATCCGCGCAGCGGGTGGGTCGAAGATGCAAGAGTTCACGTCGGGCATCCTGCCGCAGGTGCTGCCCAGCTGGGTGGCCACCGTGCTGCACCGCAACGACATCAACCTGCGCGGCAGTGTCGTGCTCGGCTACGTCGGCGTCGCCGGCCTCGGCCTCGAGATGTCGTACGCGTTCAAGTCGCTCAACTACGGCAAGGGGCTCGGCATAGCCCTCGTGATCTTCATCCTGTGCGTCGCGATGGAGATCGTCTCGAGCATGGTCCGCGGAGCGATGCTCGGCGAACAGAAGCACACCCGCTCCTGGATCGACCGGATCCTGCATCCGCGCCTCGGTGCGCACGCCGCATCCACCCAGGTCGAGCGCCCCGCCTGGGCGGCCAGCCCGGAGACCGCCGTGCGTCGCCCCTGGACCGCGCAGCGCATCCGGCACACCATCGCCGGCGTCGTCGCCGTGCTCGTGGTGATCGGAAGCGTGCTGGTCAGCCAGATCAACTGGATGGACCTCATCACATTCTGGGCCAAGCTGCCCGAGGTCGCGGCGCGCTTCTGGCCGCCCTCGTTCGGCAACTACGACGCGAGCGCCATGTTCCAGGCGATGCGGGAGACGGTCGCGATCGCCCTGGCCGCGACCGTGCTCACCCTGCTCCCGTCGCTGCTGCTCGGCTCCCTCGCCGCCCGCAACGTCGCTCCGAGCTCGGGTGCGCGGGGGACCGCACGACTGCTGCTCGTCGGCATCCGCGGCATCCCGGAGCTGATCCTCGCGATCGTGCTCGTCGTCATCACGGGTCTCGGGGCGCAGGCCGGCGTCATCGCGCTCGCCATCGGAGGGATCGGGCTGCTCGGCAAGCTCATCGCCGACTCGTTCGAAGAGGTGGACCGCGGACCGGAGCGCGCGCTGCGGGCGGTCGGCGCGACACGTCTGCAGACCTACACCTCGGCGACCGTGCCGCAGGGCATGCAGGCGCTCATCGGGCACAGCTTCTACATGCTCGACACGAACATCCGCGCGGCGACCATCCTCGGCATCGTCGGCGGGGGCGGGGTCGGCTACTACCTGCTCAACGCCAGCCAGGGGTCCCGCTACGAGACCGTGACGGCCATCGTGCTGATGATCCTCGCCACGGTGCTCGTGGTCGAAGGTCTCGCCATGTGGATGCGGAAGGTGTTCCGATGAATCGCGCTCTCGACACGGCGGATGTGGTCGTCGTCGGCTCCGGCATCGTCGGCCTCGGTGCGGCGTACGCGGCGGTCCGGCGTGGGCTGCGGGCGATCGTCGTCGACCGCACGGATGGGCCGGTCGGTGCGACGATCCGCAACTTCGGACACCTCTGCATCGGCGCGCAGGGTGGCGAGGCGCGGCGCTACGCCGATCTCTCGCGGGGCCTGTGGCTGCGCCTCTCGCACGATGCCGGGTTCTGGCTGCGAGAGTCGGGCACGCTGGTCGCCGCCAGACACGACGACGAGCTCGCCGTGCTGGAGGCGGCATCCCGTGAGGGAGGCATCCGCATGCTCGAAGCCTCGGAACTCCTGCGGTCGGCCCCGCTCCGCGCCGAGGGACTCGTCGGCGGCGCGCACATCGAGACCGACCTGCAGACGGATCCGCGCACCGCGGCGGACGCGATCGTGCGCCACCTGGTCGCCCTCGGCGTCGAGTTCCGCTTCCGCACCGCGGTCACCGCTGTGGGGGCCGGGCGGGTGGACACGACTCGGGGGCCGATCGCCTGCGGGAGCGTCGTCGTCGCCGTGAATCACGACATCGACCAGCTGCTCCCGGAGGTCGCCGAAAGGCACGGGGTCGTGCGGTGCGCGCTCGACATGATGCGGGCGGCCGTGTCGTTCCCGCGTCCGCTCGCGGCCCCCCTGCTCACCGGCTGGTCGCTCGTGCGCTACGGCCGCTTCGCGGACGGACCGGAGGCCCGTGCGGTGCGCGAGCGTCTGCACACCGAGCGGCCCGATCTCGCAGCGATCGACCTCAACCAGATGTACACGCAGCTCCCCGACGGCACGCTCATCATCGGGGACTCGCACGCCACGGCGCTCTCCCCGGCGCCGTTCCAGCCCGAGGCCGCATTCACCGCGTTCCTCGACGAGGCCGAGGCGCTGTTCGACGCACCCGCACCGCGGGTGATCGAGCGCTGGCAGGGCGTGTACGCGAAGGGCCCGCAGGAGTTCCTGATCGACCGGGGCGACGACGGTGTGCTGGTGCTCGCCGCGACGACCGGCATCGGGATGACCACGGGCCTCGGACTCGCCGAAGAGAACCTCGCCGCCGCCTTCGGGTGGACGGCAGCAATGGAAGGAACATCATGACCACTCCTCTCGAACTCGCCGTCCTCGACATGGCGGGGACCACGGTGCTCGACGACGGCGTCGTGGAGCAGGCCTTCCAGCGCGCCGCCGAGCGCACCGGCGTCGCCGACCGGATGCCGTGGGACGAGGCGCTCGACTACGTGCGCGTGACCATGGGGCAGTCGAAGATCGACGTCTTCACGCACCTCTCCGGCGGCGACGCAGAGGCCGCGGCACGTGCCACTGCCGCGTTCGAGGGCGCGTACGCCGAGATCGTCGCCGAGCAGGGCGTCTCCGAGATCCCCGGTGCCGCCGATGCGATCCAGGGATTGAAGGACGCCGGGCTGAAGGTCGTGCTCACCACCGGCTTCGCCCCGGTGACCCGAGACGCCCTGATCGACGGACTCGGCTGGCGAGACCTCGTCGACCTCGCGCTGTCGCCGATCGACGCCGGACGCGGACGCCCGGCGCCCGACCTCGTGCTGGCGGCCCTGCTGCGCACGCAGGCGTCATCCGTCCAGTCGATCGCGGTCGTCGGCGACACCGTCAGCGATGTCGAGTCGGGTCGTCGAGCCGGCGCCGGATTCGTCGCGGGCGTGCTCACCGGCGCCCACGATCGTCCGGCACTGAGCGCCGCCGGAGCCGATGCCGTGCTGAGCGATGTGAGCGCGTTGCGGGATGTGCTCGTCCAGCGCGAGCTGCTGCCGCTCGTCGCCACCTCCTGAGGGATCGCGCCATGGGAACGCTGCTGATCCGTCCGCCCGGCCACCGCCGAGACGTCGCGCTGCGCCCGGCGGCCACCGCGATGGTCTGGGTCGGCGAAGGCCACCCGCACGAGACGATCGCGGTACCGGGAGTGGCTCTCGCGGACGGGGACGCGCTCGTGGCGGTCGAGATGTCGACGATCTGCGGATCCGACGTGCACACGGTGCGGGGACGACGATCCGCTCCGACGCCCCTGGTGCTCGGACACGAGAGCGTCGGACGGGTGATCGCCATCGGCGACGCCGGCGCGCGCACCGTGGACGGCACTCCGCTGCGGATCGGCGATCGGGTGGTGTGGTCGGTGACCGTATCCTGCGCGAGCTGCGATCGCTGCCTGCGGGGGCTGCCGCAGAAATGCCGTGATCTGGGGAAGTACGGGCACGATCGCGTCGGCGCGCACGGCGACCTCACCGGAGCGTTCGCGAGTCACGTGCAGCTGAGGGAGGGGACGGCCATCGTCAGGGTGCCCGAGGCGCTCCCCGCCGCGGTGCTCGCGCCCGCCTCGTGCGCCACGGCCACCGCGTGGGCGGCGGTCGCTCGAGCGGCGAAGGACCACGACCTCGACGGGGCCTCCGTGCGGATCCACGGCGCGGGTCTCGTGGGGCTGTCCGCCGCAGCCATCGCCGCCGAACAGGGGGCGACCGTGGAGGTGCGGGACCCGAACGTCGACAGGCAGGGTCTGGCCGCACGGTTCGGAGCGACGCGTCTCGACCGGGATCCTGATGTCGTGATCGAGGCGTCGGGGCATGCCGTGCAGGAAGCACTCGCCGGCGTGGCGGTCGGGGGGACGGTCGTGCTGGTCGGGAGCGTGTTCCCCGCTGACCCGGTTCCGTTCGACGCCGAGAGCATCGTGCGCCGGCTCGTCACCGTCGCGGGCATCCACAACTACACGGGCGCAGAGCTGGCTGAAGCGGTGGCGTTCCTCGCGGGCCGGGGGAGGGCCTATCCCTTCGCCGATGCCGTTGGCGCGGTGCGGCCGCTCTCCGAGATCGATGCGGCGCTGCGCGAGGCGACCACCCCACAGGCGCCGCTGCGGATAGGGCTCGTGCCCGGCCGGTGAAGCTGCGGCCAACGCGCCGGCGGGGGTGCTGCGGCCTGTGACGATGCGCGACTCGTGGCGATGCCGTGGTCAGTGCGGACGACGGTCTTCGCCGTCGTTCTCCTGACCGCGCCGCGGACCCAGCGGTCGCAGCCCCTCGGCGTGGAACGCCAGCAGGCCGACGGCCGCACCGACGGTCGACGCGAGCACCTCTTCCGGGTCGCCGACAAGTGCCAGTCGACGGTGGCCCACGTCGCCATCGGCCGTGGCCCAGCCCAGATAGACGGTTCCCGCCGCGTGCCCGCCCTGGGGTTCCGGGCCGCCCACACCGGTGGTCGAGACCGCAAGGTCGACATCGAACAGGGTCCGTGCACCGGCGGCGAGCTGCTCCGCGCAGGCGGCAGAGCACGGATCCGTTCCCGGCGTCAGTCCCAGCACGCGCTCCTTGACGTCGGTGAAGTAGGCCACGATGCCCCCGGCGAACCAGCCGGAGGCACCGTCGCCGGCACCGATCGTCTCCGCGAGCATGCCCGAGGTCAGCGACTCGGCCACTCCGATGCGGAGCTCCCGCTCGGCGGCGAGTTCGCTCAACCGTGCGATGTGGCTCTGCGTGTCCGAGTCGAGAGCGTCGAGAGCGGTCACCGTGCGGAGCGTCCGTTCTCGAGCGTCATCGCTCTTCGCTCTCGTCGTAGTCCGGACGAGAGGGCTGCAGCGGCTGGTCCGAGTACTCTCCGCCCGCGCGGCCGCCGTAGGGGCGTCCGTGATCGGCGAACTCGTCGCGGGCGAACACCAGGGTCCACGGACCCGCCGTGAAGTGCGCGCCCGTGCGCAGGGTCTCGGAGTTCTCATCCACGTGCGTCGCGTCCACGCCGAGGCTCGCGTTCGTCTCGCCCTCGCCGTGCAGGGTCAGCACGTACTCGTCGCGGTCGTCGTGAGTGATCGTGGCGTGCACCGGGTCGGTGTCGGCGAGGCGCAGTTCGTTGCCCTCGGCCGAGCCGACGCGGACGACATCGTCTTCGAGCGCGAACTCGGTGCGCTCGTCGTCCCTGGTGATGCGCAGACGGGGGTTTCCCGCGCCCCACGACGCGTGCGTGGTGCCCGGGGTGTTGCCCTCGTCCGGGCGGTCATCGATGTGTCGGTCGTTCATGGCAGTGCCCTCCTCGGGGTCGAGTGGAATGAGGCTATGCGTCCCTCCAGATCTCGCCGAGGGGGTTGACTTCGCTGTGGCGACCCGGCATCGGATCCACCCGCCGAGGGACTGTGTGGCCGTCGGCTGTTTGGGGAACAATGGGTCGCAACCGTCGTCCCCACCGCCACGACCGAGGAGCAGTGCATGGGAAAGTTCGTCTATGAAGGCAGCGTGAAGACCGAGATCGAGGACCGGGCGCTCACGCATCTGCAGCTCGTCATCACCGCCAAGCTGCGTCGCGGTGAGCCCTTCCCGTTCAGCTGGCGAGAAGACACCAGCGTGGGCGGTGGGCGCACCACCGTCTGGATCCAGCCCGGCAGCGCGCTGGTCTTCAAGTACTTCGGCAGCAGGCAGCCCTCCGTCAACCGCGCCTGGATCGAGGCACTCGCCTTCACGGCGAACGCTCCGAGCGGGCTCTACCTCGTTCCCGAGCCCGCGGAATCGGGAACCGAGCCGGGCACCGAGGAAGTCCCGGTGACCCCGCCCGTCTGATCCTCTCGACCCCTCGCACAGGGCGGACCTGTCAACCCCCCTGACGGGAGGGCGGCCCTCGGGGAGAGTCGCTCGTACGACGACACGTTCCACGAGACGACACGTTCCACGAGATGAGGAGGATCGCCATGACAGACGACACCACCGACCCCCGGCACGCGCATCGCGAGGAGGGCTTCCCCGCGCAGCATCAGGATCAGCCGGGGCTGACGGAGCGGACCCGGCCGGAGCCCGACCACGGGGAGCAGACCTACGCAGGCCACGGTCGCCTGGGAGGACGACGTGCTCTGATCACGGGCGGGGACTCGGGCATCGGCCGCGCCGTCGCGATCGCCTTCGCCCGAGAGGGCGCGGACGTCGCCATCGCGCACATGCCCGAGGAACAGGACGACGCGGAGGACACCCTCGCCCTGGTCCGCGAGGCCGGCCGGATCGGAGTGGGATTCGCGGGCGATCTGCGCGACGAGGGGTTCGCGACCGACATCGTCGCGAAGACCCGGAGCGAGCTGGGTGGACTCGACGTGCTCGTGCTCAACGCCGGCTACCAGCACGACATCGACGGTTTCGCGTCGCTGGAGACGGAGCGGATGCGTCGGGTCTTCGACACGAACCTGGCCGGAATGCTGTTCTCGGCACGTGCGGCCTATCCCGACCTCGAACCCGGTGCGAGCATCATCGTGACCGCGTCGGTGCAGGCCTACAACCCCTCGCCGGGTCTGATCGACTACGCCATGACCAAGGCGGCACAGGTGGCGTTCGTGAAGGCGCTCGCCGAGGAGGCAGGGCCCAAGGGCATCCGAGTGAACGCCGTGGCCCCCGGCCCGATCTGGACACCGCTGATCCCCGCGACGGGCTGGGACGCCGAGCGCCTGGCGACCTTCGGTGCCGATACCCCGCTCGGACGGGCAGGGCAACCCGCGGAACTCGCCGGGGCATATGTGTACCTGGCGTCGGACGAGTCCTCCTACACCTCGGGATCGGTCATCGCGGTCACGGGCGGCAAACACCTCTGACCCGTACGGCACCCGTCGAGACCCATCGTCTTCGTCGACACCCACGCGCCGTCGCGCATTCGACGGTGGGTCTCGACAGGGACGGTGGGTCTCGACAGCAGGGTGGGTCTCGACAGTCGCCGCCTAAGCTTGTCTGGTGCAGAAGCCCACCGCGTCCGGTCCCCTCGTGGGGGTCGTGCTCGTCATCGGCTCCTGCCTCTCACTTCCCTTCGGCGCTGCTGTCGCGGCCCAGCTCTTCCCGGTGCTCGGACCGTGGGGGGTCACCTCGCTGCGCGTGGCGATCGCCGCGGTGCTGCTCGTCGTCATCGTGCGGCCGCGACCGGGGAAGTGGACCCGCGCGCAGTGGCTTGCCGCCGTGCTCTTCGGAGTCTCGCTGGCGGCGATGAACGGCTTCTTCTACGCCGCGATCGATCGCATCCCGCTGGGGCCCGCCGTCGCGATCGAGTTCCTCGGACCGCTCGTCCTCGCCGCCGTGATCACCCGGAAGCTCAGAGATTTCGCCTGGGTCGGCATCGCCCTGCTGGGCATGGTCGTCCTCGGCATCGACGGGCTGATCGGGGCCGAGCCGCTCGATCCGCTCGGGGTCGTGTTCATCCTCATCGCCGCCGGATTCTGGGCCATGTACATCCGGATGAGCGCCCGCGTCGGCGCCCTCATCCCCGGCAGCAGCGGCCTGGCGATGGGACTCGTGGTCGCGGCCGTGCTGCTGATCCCGGTCGGCGTTCCCGCTGTGTCGACCGTGGCGATGGACCCGCAGCTCCTGCTGCTCGCGGCGATCACCGCGGTGCTGTCGTCGGTCATCCCGTACAGCTTCGAGCTCGCGGCGCTGCGGCGGCTTCCGCAGCGCGTCTTCGGGGTGCTGCTGAGCCTGGAGCCGGCGTTCGCCACCCTCGCCGGCTGGCTCATCCTCGGTCAGGATGCGACGCCGTTGCGCATGCTCGCCATCGCTCTCGTGATCGCCGCGAGTGTCGGCACCACGCTCGGCGTGCGGAGGGACCGTCGCGACGGCGGCCCCTCCGGTCCCTTCACCGCGCCGATACCGCTGCCCGATTGACCGTCGGCGTCGGCAGCGGGAAGCGCCGACGCAGGATGACGCGCTGGACGAGCGTCCACACCACCGTGACGGTGAGGTAGAGCGCAGCGGCGAGGGGCACGAATGCGGCGAAGACCGCTGTGAGGTAGTGCGTCGCCGAGACGACGCGCAGCATCGTGGGCGAGTTCAACGGGGAGTCGTCACCCTCGACCGGAGTGGGACGGAATACGCGGCGGGTGACCTCGGCGACCGCGACCATGACCGCCAGCAGCACTCCGAACACCAGGAACGTGGCGGGCGTGGCCGTGCCGCCGAAGAGCGCGGAGACCAGGCTCGTCCCCAGCGGGGCGCCGAACAGGTCGTGCGCGAGCAGTTCGTTCGGATGACCGGCGATCTCGGGACGGAGGAACAGCGTGTACAGGATGCCGACGACGGGGGCCTGCGCCAGCACCGGGAGCATCCCCGCGAACGGCGACGTGTTCTCGGCCTTGTAGAGCGCCAACGTCTCCTTCTGCAGGCGCTCGGGGTTCTTCTTGTGGCGGCGCTGCAGCTCACGCAGCTTCGGGGCGAGACGCGCCCTGGTCTGTTCGGCCTTGGCCTGGGATATGCCCACCGGGATGAGCAGCGCCCGCACCAGCAGGGTGACGAGCACCACGGCGAGTGCTGCGGCCGCGGCGCCGGCGAGAGGGGTGAGGAGGTCGGAGAGCCCGGTCATGGCGCCGTAGGCGGCGTCGAGGAGGGCGGCGAGAGGAGGGAAAGCGAAGATGTCCAAGAGAGTGTCCGTTCGTGGGGTCGGGAAGGGTCGGCGAAGGCCGCGCTGTCCCGTCGTGCGAACGGACTACGCGGCGGTCGCGACTCCCGGTGCCCGAGGGCGCGGATGCCCGGCGGCATCGGGGTCACTCTGCGTGAGGAGGGTGCCGACGTCGATGGCCCGCAGTGGATGCGGGGCGTCGGCTGTGGCCTCGGGGTGCACGCTCAGCACGATGGCGAGCGTGAGGGCGGTCACTGCGAGCAGCGCGATCGCGAGGCCGAGGGCCGTTGCGTCGGGCATCGACACGAGGCCGATCGCGGTCGCGACGAAGCTCAGCATCTGCCCGAACCACTCGCTCATGTGCGCACCCCTTCCTGCGACGAGGGTATCACCGGGGTCCGGGTGACGTTCGAATCGCGCGACTGGTTCCCTCCGGGCGTCGGATGCGACCAGTTGCGCGATTCGAACGGGGCCTCGGGGTCGCCCGCGGGCGTAACGTCGAAGCATGAGTGACCTTCGCACCCTGCTCGGGATCGAGCATCCGATCGTTCTCGGCCCGTTCGGCGGGCTCTCCTCGACCGCGCTCACCGCCGCGGTCAGCAACGCGGGTGGACTGGGGTCGTTCGGACTCTACGGTTACGACGGCGATCGCATCCGTGCGACCGGGGCCGAGCTGCGTGCCCTGACCGACCGGCCCTATGCGGTGAACGTCTGGCTTCCGATGGGAGACGAGGTCGAGCCGAACCCGCAGCACACCGTGTTCGCGCAGGCCCTGCAGCCGTTCTACGAAGCCGTGGGCGTGGACGTCCCCGCGCGGCCGGAGCGGTACGCCCCGACCCTGGACGAACAGCTCGAGGCCGTCTGGGAGATCGAGCCCGCCGTGCTCAGCGTGGTGTTCGGCGTGCCGTCGGACGACCTGATCGAGGAGGCGCATCGCCGCGGCATCCTCATCGTCGGCACGGCGACCACGGTGGCTGAGGCCGTCGCGCTCGACGCAGCGGGCGTGGACGCCGTGGTCGCGAGCGGCGCCGAGGCCGCGGGTCATCGGGTCGCATTCCTGCGTTCAGCGGAGGAGTCGCTGGTCGGGACGTTCGCGCTGGTGCCTCAGATGGTCGACGCGGTCGGGGTGCCCGTGATCGCGGCAGGAGGTGTCGCCGATCGTCGCGGGGTGGCGGCGGCGTTCGCCCTGGGCGCGGCGGGAGTGCAGGTGGGGACGGCGTTCCTCGCCACCGCGGAGTCGGCCGCGAACGAAGCGCACCGCGACGCGATCCGATCCACCGCCGCCGACGAGACCGTGCTCACACGTGCGATGAGCGGACGCCTGGCTCGCGGCGCCCGCAACCGTGTGGTGCGGGCGATCGAGGCGAGCGGCACGATCGCGCCGTTCCCGATGCAGAACTGGCTGACAGGGCGCTTCCGCACCGCGGCGGGGGAGCAGAACCTGGGCGCGCTGCAGTCGCTGTGGATGGGGCAGGCCGCGCCGCTGGTGCGTCATGGCTCGGCTGCCGAGGCTTTCGCCGAGCTGATGGCAGGGCTCCCGGCGACGCCGTGACCCTCGCTGCGGCCCGGATCGCGGGCTGCTCCGCGCTGTGGACGAATGACCGACGCCTGGCAGCGGCCTCCCACGGGCTCGCGGTCGATATCCTGAGCGACCGCGACTGACCCGCGTCCACCCGGGAACGACCGGGCTAGAGGATCACGGTGGACTTGCCGTGCACGATCACGCGATCCTCGGCGTGCCACTGCACGGCGCGGGCGAGCACGAGGCGCTCGACGTCGGCACCGCGACTCTGCAGCTCGGCGGCCGACTCGGAGTGGGTGACGCGCGTGACGTCCTGTTCGATGATCGGTCCCTCGTCGAGATCCGCCGTCGCGTAGTGCGCGGTCGCGCCGATCAGCTTGACGCCACGGTCCTTGGCGCGAGCGTACGGGTTCGCTCCGATGAACGCGGGCAGGAACGAGTGGTGGATGTTGATGACCGGAGCTTCGAGGCGCGTGATGAAGTCGTCGGAGAGGATCTGCATGTAGCGGGCGAGCACGACGAGGTCGACGTTCCCGCGCAGCAGTTCGAGCTGACGATCCTCCATGGCGGCCTTGTCGCCGGAGGGGATGTGCACGAACGGCACACCGAACGAGCGGACGGCCTCGGCCAGGTCGGGGTGGTTGGACACGACCATGGTGATGTCGATGTCGAGCTGTCCGCGCTGCGTACGCCACAGCAGCTCCATGAGGCAGTGATCGTACTTCGAGACGAAGATCGCGACGCGCTTGCGGCGGGCCACGTCGTGCAGCGACCACTCCATGCCGAAGCGCTCGGCGACGGCCGCGATGTCGGCTTCGAGTGCCGGGCGCGCCGCTGCCAGACCGTCGAGGTGGATGACCGTGCGCTGGAAGAAGCGACCGCCCTCGGAGTCGGTCGAGTGCTGATCGAGCGAGATGATGTTCGCGCCGTGATGAGCGAGCACGCCGGCGACGGCGGCGACGATGCCGGGCTGGTCGTCGCAGGCGATGAGCAGGCGGGCGGTATCGGGCTGAGACATGGGGGCTCCTCGAGGGTGTGCATCGATTCTGCCGTGGATGCGCCGAGCGGGCGAATCGCGAAAGATCACCCGCTGCACTGCCTGCGCACTGCACCGCTCTCACCTACCCTGAGAGCATGAATGCGAGTGACCTCGGCCTCGTGCTGATCCCGCTGCTCGCCGTGGCGGCGCCGCTTCTCGCACGCGGCGTGCGACCGGTGGTCCGGGTGCCCATCGTGGTGTTCGAGCTCGTGCTCGGCATCCTCGTCGGTCCCGCTGTCTTCGGCTGGGTCGAACCGGGACCGCTGCTGGAGAAGCTCAGCGATTTCGGCCTCGCGCTGCTGTTCTTCGTCGCCGGAACCGAGATCGACTTCAAGATGGTGGCGGGCAAGCCGCTCGCCCGCGCATCACTCGGCTGGTTGCTCAGCGTGCTGCTGGGCATAGGCCTGGGTTTCTTCTTCGCGCCGGGAGAGGGGATGGTGGTGGTCGGCATCGCGCTTAGTTCCACGGCGCTGGGCACCCTGATGCCGATCCTGCGCGATGCCCGCGAGCTCGACACCCCCTTCGGCCGTGCCATCAGCGCGATCGGCGCGGTGGGCGAGTTCCTCCCGTTGATCGCGATCTCGATCTTCCTCAGCACGCGGACCACGCCGATCGCCACGGCCGTGCTGCTGACCTTCGTGGTGCTCGCCGGGCTCGCGGTGCTGCTGGCGCACCGCGTCCCGCACGGGCGGCTGCACGGCATCGTGCGGGCGACACTGCACACCTCGGATCAGTTCGGCGTGCGCTTCGTGATCCTGCTCATCGCCGCTCTCGTCGGGCTGAGCGTCATGCTCGATCTCGACATGCTGCTCGGGGCTTTCGTGGCCGGGGCGGTCTGGCGCATCATCATGGCGCGTGCACCGAAGAAGGACGCGGAAGAGGTCGAGAGCAAGATCGAGGCGATCGCCTTCGGTTTCCTCGTGCCGATCTTCTTCCTCTACACCGGGGTCACGTTCGATCTGCAGGCATTGCTGTCTTCGCCGACGGCGCTGGGGCTGGTGCCCATCTTCCTGATCGCTCTGCTCGTGATCCGCGGATCCGCGGCGCAGCTCTCGGCGCCGGCGGGGATGAGCGTGCGCGACCGCGCGGCCCTCGGACTGCTCGCCGCGACGGGCCTGCCGATCATCGTGGCTGTCACCGCCATCGGTGTGGATCAGAAGATGCTCGACACCGGCACGGCTGCGGCGCTCGTCGGAGCCGGAATGCTGTCCGTGCTGCTGTATCCCCTGATCGGGATGACGCTCCGTGGCGACCGCGCGGAGGTCGTGGGCCCGCGACTGGCCGACAAGACACGACAGGGAGAGCTGTGACCACCGCATCCGCGCTGCTGACACAGGCCGTGCACGACCTGAAGGGCGCTCCGAAGGAAGGGCTCGGCGAACAGCGCGATTCGCGCTGGCGCGGGCGTCGCATCGTCAGGGTCGGTGAGGCGTGGCACCTGGGTGTGCTGCTGCTGACCGAGACACATGCGCTGGCGACGGCCGAGGTCCTGCGCGCGGCGGACCCGGGGCGTCGCGGCTACACGGCCGAGTCGGCCAGGGAGCGGGCGGAGCGCAGGGCCGAGGCGCTGCGCGGCGGCTTCGACGAGGGCGATGTCGTGCATGTGGGATGGAGCGTCGTCGACGTCGACGCCGTGGACGCCGGAGGTTCATCCGGTCCGCTCGCTCAGGTCGACGGCGTGCCCTCCGTGCGCTGGAGCACCGCGGGAGGATTCATGCCGTTGGAGGCATACCTGCGCGAGCGCGTACCGCTGCTCCGCGACTCGGCGTCGAGCTGATTCAGGCGAAGGTCTCGGCGAAGCGTCGCAGCAGGGCCGCACCCTCGGTGACCGAGGCTGCGAGAACCTGCTGCTGCACGGCGTCGAACTCGTCGGGGTCGAAGTAGCCGGTGGTGCGGTAGAACGTCATCCGGTCGGCGAAATCGCGAGGCGTGGGCTCTGGGTGGAACTGAGCGGCGTAGAGATGCGTGCCCACGCGGTACGCCTGCACGGGGCAGGCCTCGTTCGTGGCCAGCAGCACGGCGCCGGGCGGGGTCGCCGCCGCGCTCTCCTTATGGGCCGTGAAGACCGTCAGAGCGGAGCCGCTGGGTCCGAACACTGGATCGGCCGCGCCCGCCTGCGTGGTCTCGATGACCGTGGCGCTCGCGGGCTCCGGAGTGTCGGTCACCACCTCGCCGCCGAGCATGCGGGTGACGACACCGATGCTGAAGCAGGTGAAGAACACCGCGACCTCGGCGGCCATCGCCGCGTCGGCCAGCGTGCGGAGGTCGGCCTCGACGCGAAGCTGCTCGGCGGACTTCACCGCATCGGAGACGTTGAACGGCGAGCCCCCGACGACGATGCCGCGGTATCCCCGCAGGCGTTCCATCGGCAACGTCCCGTGCAGCAGATCGAGCCGGTCGACCACGTCGACGCCCAGCGCCCGACGGAAGGAGGCATGCTCGGCATCCGCCGCCCCGGTCTCGGGTCGCACGCAGACGTAGAGAAGCGAGGCCATCAGGAGATTCTAACGAGCGCGCGTGGCCGAGCAGACGCGGTCACCGCGAGGAGTTCGCCGTGCGACCGCGGACGATGCCCACGAACGTCTCGACGTCGGCCGTGGTGTGCTCCCGCGGCCACACCAGCGCGACGGTCGAGGTCGGTCCGTGCGCGAGGACGCGGTGATCGGCGTCCTTGCGATGGTGCAGACGCGCGAGAGACATCGGGACGACGACGATGCCGACGCCGGATGCCGCCGTCGCGATCGCCTCGTCGGTGGGAAGGGGATCGAAGGTCGCCGGGACAGTCCCCGGGAACACGGGAGAACCCAGGACATCGTCGGTCAGCGTGATCACGACCTCGCCTTCGAGGTCGGCCGCGGTGAGCTGCTCCGCGGCCATCAGATGCGAATCGACCGCTGCGACGACGACCGGGACCTCGTCGTACAGGGGGATGATGTGCAGCGACTCGTCGGTGAGGGGCAGACGAAGGAGCGCCGCATCGACGCGGTCGAGTGCATCGCGCTGGGCGGCCGGGTCGATCGTCACGAGCTCGAGCGGCACACGCGGCATCCGCTGCTTCCAGGCGTCGATCCACTTGCCGGGGGTCGCGCCAGGCACAGCGCCGAGGCGGAAGGTGCGCGGCGCTTCCGGTTCGGGCTGCGGGGCATCGAAGACGACCTTGGAGGTGGGCTTCTTCGGCTTCTGCGGGGGATACCGCTCCGCGGGTGCTGCCTTGTTTCGGCGTACCGGTGTTCCGCGGCCTGTGCCCTTCGCGGGGCGTCTTCCCTGGTTCGCCATGCGGTCAAGGCTACTCGGCGGGAGTGCCCGGCACCTCCGTCGGCGCAGCAGGGCTCGTGGTGGAGAGCTTCCGCTGCGCGCGACGGACGAGTCCGGCGGCTCCGCCGACCAGGAGCAGCACGCCGACGGTCAGGAGCGCGACCGTGACGGCGGCCGTCGGGGTGAGGGCCAGCAGGGCGTCGGCGGCTGCATCGCGGCGGTCGGCGTCTGCCAGCATCCAGAGGGCTGTCGCCGAGATCGCGGCGAACAGGAGCCCCCAGATGATGGCCGCCCAGCGGGTGCGGGGCACGGCGGTGGTCTCGGTGATCGACGGAACGCTCATCACTGGTCTTCCTTCGCGGGCTCGGCGACGGTGATGGAGATGTCACCGCTGTTCTGATCGAGGGTGATCGGTTGGATGGTCGTCGGGGAGGCGGTGTCGGCCGAGATGCTCTGCACGATCACCGCCTCCTCTCCTGCGCGCTCGTCTCCGTCACGCGTGCCGAGCCACGTGCCGGAGTCGACGATCGTTCCCGAGTCGCCCTCCACGCGGGTCCAGGTCACGGATGCCGTGTCCACCGTCGCTCGGAGCTGCAGCTCGACGCCGGGATCCACATAGATGTACGTCCCCCCGGAGGACTTCTCGATCACGATCGGTCGCGGCGCGCCGTCGTGCTGATATAGGGTGACGGAGAGGTCGCCGAACGGCTGACGGATGTGCTGCTCGCGGCTGTTGGTGATCGAGGCCCATCCGAAGGTCAGGCCCTGCAGTGTGGAGAACGCCCCGGCCACGAGTCCGCCGACGAGCGTGATGACCGTCACGAAGGCCAGGAAACCGCTGCGCCGACGGAACGCCCCGGCGACGATCATCCCGAGCGCGAGGATCAGGGCTGCGGCGAGGAGGCCGAGAGCTCCGCCGAGCTGGGCTGCGCCGGTCGCCAGTCCCACGGCAGCACCGGTGATGATCGCGAGCCCCACCATCGTCGCCACGAACGCGAATCCGGCGCGCGGGTTCGACTCCCGGCGGATGCGACGGCGTTCGGCGGCTTCGGCGGCGAACACGGCGGCCTCGGCCTGGCGCTCACGGCGCAGCTGGTCGCGGGCGGCGCGCTCGACGTCCTGCTGCTGGCGCCGCCACGCCTGATCCTGTTCCTTCCACGCGGCATGCTGGGCGCGCCAGGCTTCGAGGGCTGCGGGATCCTGCGAACCGGGCGGCAGAGGGGCCGGCGGTGCCGGCGGGATCGCGCCGAGTGCGGGATCCGGTGACATCGGCTCTGCTGCGATGCCGGCGTCGGAATCCGCGGCGGCGGAGAGAGTGGCGTCCGCCCCCTCGGCGGTACCCGAACCGGCGAGGGGGGCGGACGCGGCCGGGGCCGTCTGATCTGCGGAAGCCGTCGGCAGATCAGACGCGGAAGCGCCCGGGGTGCGGCTGGCAGCACGCACGATCAGGAAGAGCAGGCCGGCGACGAGCACGAGCCCGACGATCCAGCTGAGGAGGGAGAGGGCCGACCAGTCGCCGTAACCGAGCCCGAACAGGCGGCCAGCGAGCGGAGCGGTCGGGAACAGCCCGATGACGGCCATCGCCAGGATGCCCCACTGCACGGGCTGGTAGTCGCGACGCAGCAGGTCGCGCAGGTGCACCCGTCCATCGATGTCGGGCAGCAGCGCCCACGCGGCGGCGTACAGGAAGATCACCGGCAGTCCGAAGAGCGCGGCCACCACCAGCACCCCTCGCACGATGAGCGGGTCGATCCGCAGGCGTGCGGCGATACCGGCGGCGACGCCACCCAGCCAGCCCTCGGAGCGGGCGACGCCGAGACCGGCGACCCAGAGCAGGAAGCGGTCGGCGCCGCGCGGGGTGCCCGTGCCGGGACCGCCGACGGCCGGAGCGTCTGGATCGGCAGGGGGCGGAGGCGCAGTCGGAATCGTCATGCTTCGATCCTGGCGGTGGCGCGGGGCGCTGTGCCATGGGGGGAACCCCTGAGCGACCCCTGATTCTCGCCGGGGGAGCCCCCGGAGCATCGGCGCGGATGATTGGATGGCGACATGTCCTCTTCGGCGCACGCTCCCGCGCGACCTCCGCGCGTCGCCGCTCCACCGCGCCCGTCGCTGACCCGCGATCGCGACTGCCTGGTCGCCGGCGTCAGTGCCGGACTCGCACGCCACCTGGGCGCACGGCCGTGGATGGTGCGCGCTCTGTTCATCGCCCTCGCGCTGTGCGGCGGTGCAGGGGTGCTGCTCTACGCCTGGTGCTGGATGTTCACGCCGTGGGCGGAGGGTGAGGACGCACCGACCAGACGGATGCCCGTGGCGTGGCTGCTGCTGGCTCCCGCGGCCGTGGGGGTCCTCGTCGTGCTGGTGTGGCGTGGCGGCAGCGACTGGCTGACCGGGTCGATCCCTCCCGATGTCGCGGCGGTCGTCGTCGGCGGAACGGTGGTCTTCGCGACCGGCGCCGGGCTCTGGGCGACGCTGATCGACAGCACCGACACCGCACGGGGGCCACGGCACACGCTGAGCATCCGGATCCTCTCCATCGTCCTGCTGGCCCTGCTGTTCACGATCCTGCTGTCCTGGCCGGTGGCCCGGTCGGGCGTGGCGCTGGTGCTGCTCCCGCTGGTCGGGCTCGCGGCCGTGGTGTCCTCGTCGTTGATACCCCGATGGCGCGAGCTGTCCGGTGAGCGGGTGCGCCGCATCCGCGAGGAGCAGCGCAGCCAGATGGCCGCCCACCTGCACGACTCGGTGCTGCAGACACTGGCGCTGATCCAGAACAGGGCGGGAGCTTCCAGCGAAGCTGCGCGCCTCGCCAGGGCGCAGGAGCGCGAGCTGCGTGCCTGGTTGTACGACGGCGATGCTCCGGCCGACAGTGATCTTCCGACCGACCTGCGCGACTATGCCGGAGCGTTGGAGCTCGACTACCCGGTGCGCATCGACGTGGTCTCCGCCGGCCTGTCGACAGAGCGGGCGAGCGGAGAGCTCGCCGCCGCCGCCAGGGAGGCGATCCTGAACGCGGCCCGCCACGCAGGAGGCGAGATCTCGGTGTACATCGAGGGAAGCGTGTCAGGCGTCGATGTGTTCATCCGCGATCGGGGCCCGGGATTCCAGCTCGATGAGGTGCCCAGCGATCGGTTGGGCGTGCGCGAGTCGATCATCGGACGGATGCGCCGTGCGGGTGGCAGTGGAGGGGTTCGCAGCGACGAGAGCGGCACAGAGGTGCATCTGCGCATCATGACACCGTCCAACCAGGAGCGGCCGGTACCGCGTGCGACGGCTCGGGAGGAGCACCATGGCTGAGATCATCCGTGTCGTGATCGTCGACGATCACTCGATCTTCCGCTCCGGCCTGCGCGCAGACCTCGATGCGAGCGTCGATGTGGTGGGCGAAGCGGCAGACGTGCCGTCGGCGATCTCGGTGATCGGCGAGACGCGACCGGATGTCGTGCTCCTCGACGTGCATCTCCCGGGCGGCGACGGCGAGGACGCGGCCGGAGGTGAGGCGGTGATCCGCGGGTCGTCTCCGACCGATGCCCGCTTCCTCGCGTTGAGCGTGTCCGACGCCGCGGCCGACGTGGTGCGGGTGATCCGCGCCGGCGCGCGGGGTTACATCACGAAGGGCTCATCCGGCGTCGAGGTCAGCAGCGCGGTGCGGGCCGTGGCCGAGGGTGATGCGGTCTTCTCGCCGAGGCTTGCCGGCTTCGTGCTCGACGCCTTCGGGGCGGTCGCCGGTGAGACCGCGACAGCGACCGACGAACTCGACCGGCTCTCGGCACGCGAGCAGGAGGTCATGCGCCTGATCGCTCGGGGCTACGCGTACAAAGAGGTCGCGTCGGAGCTGTTCATCTCGATCAAGACGGTCGAGACGCATGTGTCGTCGGTGCTGCGCAAGCTTCAGCTCTCCTCACGACACGAACTCACGGCATGGGCCTCCGAGCGGCGGCTGTTGTGAGAGCACCGCTCGGGTGAGGTCGCTCAGGCCGCGAGCCACAGACCTTTCTGATCCGTCGCGATGGTGAGTCCGGCCGCGACCGTCTCGTCGTCGCCGATCCTGGCACCGCGGACGATGCGCGCTCCGGCACCGATGTCGGTGCGGACGCCCACGTAGGCGTGATCGCCGATCGCCGCGCCATGGCCGACGTGCGCGTGCGCGTCCACGAACGCGCCTTCGCCGATCACGGCGTCTTCGTCGATCCAGGCACCGCGGGCGATGGTCGCGCCGGCACCGACGCGCGCCCCCGGTTCGATATAGGCACCCGCCTCGATGTGTGCCTTCGGGTGCACCTTCGCGCCATGCGCGACGAGACCCCGGCCGTTCGCGTGCTTGCGATACCGCAGCGTCGCGCCCTGGTCGTTCTCGATGTCGACGTAGTTCTTGCCCACGATTCCTCCCGTGCTCCGGAGTTCTCCGGATATATCAACAACCACGACAGGGGCGGATTCATTCCCGCGGATGGATGTGGTCAGTGCTGACAGGAGGGGCACCAGAAGGTGATGCGTTCGCGGGTCGGATCGGCGCCCTGCTCGCCCCGCCGGATCAAGGTGCCGCAGCGTCGGCACGGACGTCCGGCGCGGCCGTACACCCAGGTGCCCTGGCCGGGCCGATCGACGCCGGTGAAGGTGCGGTGACGGCGGTCCCGGTTGGCGCGGATCGTGCGCACACCGAGGTCGAGGAGGGCGGCGACATCGACCTCCGGCGCCGGTCTGGTCGGCAGGATTCCTCGGAGGAACAGGAGTTCTGCGGCGTACTCGTTGCCGAATCCCGCGACGTTGCGCTGATCGAGGAGGGCGACGTGGATGCTGCGGGCGTCGGCCTCGAGACGTCGGACTGCCTCTGCCGCATCCCAGTCGTCGGCGAGCGGATCAGGTCCGAGGTAGCCGACGAGCTGATCCTCGTCACGGGTGGGGACGACCTCGATCTCGGCGATGTCGACGCCCACGGCTTCGCCCCGCGGCGTACCGACGACCGCACGCACCTTGAACGCCGGATGCCGCCACTTCTCGCCGGGGCGATAGGTGAACCACGCGCCGTCCATGCGCAGATGCGAATGCAGTGTGCTGTCGCCGATGCGCATGAGCAGATGCTTGCCGCGGGGGATCACGGCATGCACCGGCTGGCCGGTCAGGTCGAGCGTGGCGAATCGGGGCACGCGCAGGTCGAATCGGGTGACCTCCGCGCCGGCCAGAGCTTCGTCGAGTCGTCGTGCCGTGCGGAAGACGGTGTCGCCCTCGGGCATCAGGGGGCGCCGATGGGAGTGGGCGGCGGCGGGGTGCGCGGCGACGCGGTGGGCGGCGCGACGGGCGGTGTGGTGGGGGACGTGGCGAATCCGGCTCGCGCGAGCATGTCTCGCGCGAGCATCGTGCTTCCGGCCACGGCGGCCGGCATGATCGCGACGGCCCCGCCAGGGATCAGGAAGCAGAGCTGTGTCGCCACTCCGAAGCCGAGAACCCGCGCCCGGCTGCCCGAGAACAGGGCGGCGCGCTGGGCGAGGCTGAGATCGCGGGCATCGAAGGCTCGACCCGTGAGCTCTCGGGCCAGTAGTCGACCGGTCAGGACGACTCCGGCGATGGGGCCGAAGAACCCGCCGACGGCAGGGATCAGACCGATGAGGAGCACGACGATCGCGATCAGGATGCCGAGCAGAACCAGGCGGAGTCCCTCGCCGAGAGTGGTCCAGAAGCTGCCACCGTCGGCTGGGGGAGCGTCGCCGAGGTCGGCCTCGACCGCATGCCAGATGCGCTGGTAGAACGGATCGCCGATGGTCAGGGTGAGGGCGCTGAAGACCACGCTGGCCAGGGCGAGCGCGGCCGCGACGATCACGAAGCTCACCGCAGACCGCAGCAGGCCGCGCCACGGTTCGAGCCACCCCTCGGCGAACGGCGTCAGCCACGTGGAGACCGACGGCAGACCGATGATCAGCGGTACGAGCGCGGCAGCGAGCAGGAGCAATGCGATGATCGCGGGGACCAGTCCGAGCAGCATGAGTCCCGGCCGGGTGCGCCACAGCCCGAAGCCGCGCAGCAGTGTGCGGATACCGGTGGCGAACTCGCGGATCATGGCTTCCAGCGTAGGCGTAGTGCTCAGACGACCTTGCGGAGCGTGTATCCGCGAGGGGTCGCCACGAAGCCGGACTCCTGCAGTGCGAGGGCGAGTTCAGTGCCGTAGACGCCCTCGCCGTTGATCTTCTCGACGGTGAGCGTGTCGAGGCGACGGGCGCGCGCGGTGGCCGCGAGGTCGGAGGCCGCGGCGCGCAGCACCTCGGCGTCGTCGCTGAACGACAGCACGGTGCGTCCGCCGCGTTCGAGGGACAGCACCAGTGCACCGTCGACGAGCACGACCAGACCGCCCGCTTTGCGCCCTGGACGATGCGAGACCCCGTCGAGCTTGGGCCAGCCGAGGGCGGCGCCGTACGGGTTCGCCGGATCGGTCGACGCGAGGGTCACGGCCTTGCGCGGCGGCGGATCCGCGAGGCCCGCATAGGTGCGCAACCGGTCGACGGTGCCGGACGCGGCGAACTGCGCAGCTCCGAGCTTCTCGATCACGTAGCCCCGGCGGCAATGCCCCGCCTCTTCGAAGCCCGCGAGCACCCGATAGGCCTGGGCGAAGCCGCCGGGAACACCCTCAGCCTGCACGGCGCCGCGCGTGACGACGCCGTAGCGGTCGAGCAGGAGCCCTGCGGTGACGGTCGCCCGGCGGGCAGGATCGGTCTCGAGCGCCGGCAGCAGCGACCAGCGGCCGCCGATCGAGGGCGGGCGGGGTGCCGCGGTCCCGGTGAAGGACACCCCGCGGTAGGTGCGGGCGCGGGGCGCACGGCGTTTGACCTTGTGCGCCTGCGAGCCGCCGGTGAGGAGCGAGCGGATGGGGGCGAAGGTGTCGTTGGTGACGTAGCCCGCCCAGGTCAGAGACCACAGCGCTTCGAGCACCGACTGCTCGTTCTCGGCCGCCGCCATGTCTTTCAGCTGTCCGGCGAAGTAGGCACCCCCGACGTCGAGCGCGATGAGGATGCGCGACTCCAGGGAGTCGGACGCGATCTCGGTGTCGCGCTCCGGGAGGGTGAAGGGCGCGATGTCGGACGGATGCAGCGACACCCAGCCGTCCCGTCCCGGGAGGGTGCCGTGTCCGGACCAGATGACCTCGCCCGATGCCGTCAGTTCGTCGAGCATCGCCGGGGAGTAGTCGCGCACGCGGGAGGGCAGGATCAGCGACTCCCACGCACTCGCGGGGATCGGTACACCGGCGAACTGCTCGATCACGTTCAGCACGCCGTCGACGCCTTCGAGCGGACGACCGATGTGCTGCCAATCCGGGAGGAACCGTGCGTACGCCTCGGGAGAGACCGGCTCGACCGAACCGCGGATGGCCGCCAGCGAGCGCATCCGGAGCCGACGCAGCACCTCGGAGTCGCACCACTCGACCGCGTCGCCGCTGCCTGCCGCCTCGGGCAGGAAGTACCCGCTCGTGAGCCGTCCTGCCGTCTCGAGCCGCTGCAGCGTATGCCGCGCGACGGCGGCACCGAGCCCGAATCGGGAGGCGACGGCATCTGTCGTGAACGGCCCGTGCGTGCGGGCATGGCGAGCCACGAGGTCGCCGAGCGGATCTGCGACCGGTTCGAGGAACGCCACCGGGATTCCCGTGGGCAGCGCTGCGCCGAGCGCATCGCGCAGCCGACCGGCATCCTCGATCGCTGCCACCCTGGTCGCTCCGGCGATCGTGACGGGGATCGCCCGTCGCGCGGTGACGAGGTCGTCCAGCAGAGCGGCTGCCGAGGCACCTGCTGTCGATTCGGGGTCGATGCGCGCAGTGACCTCTTCGGCGTCGAGCGGGCCGAGCATCCGGAGCAGGTCCGCGACGCCCTCGAGGCCTCGTGCGCGGCGGTCGGGATCGAGACGCTGGGCCTCGCGTTCGAACTGCGCGATCACGTCGGGGTCGAGCAGTTCCCGCAGTTCGACCGTGCCCAGCAGCTCCCCGAGCAGAGCGGGGTCGACCGAGAGCGCGGCCGCCCTCCGTTCGGCGAGCGGAGAGTCTCCTTCGTACATGAACGCGCCCACGTAGCCGAACAGCAGGTCGCGGGCGTATGGCGACGGCTGGCCCGGCTCGGTCTCGACCAGGCGGATGCGTCGGTCGGCGATCGATGTCGCGAGCTTGCGCAGCGACGGCAGATCGTAGACATCCTGCAGCACCTCGCGCAGGGTCTCCAGGATCACCGGGAACGTCGGATGGCGCCTGGCGACCTCGAGCAGTTGGGCCGACCGCTGCCGCTGCTGCCACAGCGGTGTGCGCTTGTTCGGGTTCATGCGGGGCATGAGCAGCGCCCTGGCCGCGCATTCGCGGAAGCGGGAGGCGAACAGCGCGGAGCCGCCGACCTCCTGGGTGACCAGGAGTTCCAGCTCCTCGGGGTCGAACACGAACAGTTCGGCACCGGGCGGCTCCGCCTCGGCATCGGGAATGCGCACGATGATGCCGTCGTCGCTCGCGACCGCCGATCCTTCGACGCCGAGACGTTCGCGCACCCGGGCGTTGATCGCCAGGGCCCAGGGCGCGTGCACCTTCATCCCGTAGGGCGAGTGCAGGATCACCCGCCAATCGCCGACCTCGTCGCGGCCGCGCTCGACGGTGAGGGTGCGGTCGGTGGGGAGCGTGCCCGTCGCCTCGCGCTGTTCGGTCAGATGGGCCATGAGGTTCGTCCGTGCCTGCTCGTCGAGCCCCGCATCGATGAGCCGCTGTGCCGCCTTCTCGGGCGTCGCCGCCGAGACCTCGCGCGAGAAAGCCCCCAGCGCCTCGCCCAGTTCGAACGGCCGACCGATGCCGTCGCCGTGCCAGAACGGCACCTTGCCCGGCTGCCCGTAAGCGGGGATCACGTTCACGCGGTCGTGCGTGATCTCGGCGATCCGCCAGCTCGTCGTGCCGAGCGTGAACACATCGCCCACCCGCGACTCGTAGACCATCTCCTCGTCGAGCTCGCCGACCCTGGCGCCGGTCGTCTCGCCCGCGACGAACACGCCGAACAGGCCGCGGTCGGGGATCGTGCCGCCGCTGGTCACCGCGATGCGTTGTGCCCCCGGCCTTCCCGTCAGCGTGCCGGCGTCACGATCCCACACGAGGCGTGGCCGCAGTTCGGCGAACTCGTCCGAGGGGAAGCGGCCCGCCAGCAGATCGAGCGTCGCTTCGTACGCCGAACGCGGAAGCGCCTGGAACGGCGCCGATCGGCGAACGGTCTCGAACCACTCCTCGACGCCGATGGCTCCCAGCGCGCTCGCCGCGACGGTCTGCTGGGCGAGGATGTCGAGCGGGTTGCGCGGCACCTGGATCGCCTCGATCTTGCCCGCCAGCATGCGCTCGGTCACGATCGCGGTGTGCAGCACGTCGCCGCGGTGCTTCGGGAAGAGGGCCGCCCGGCTGATCTCGCCCACCTGGTGCCCGGCGCGGCCGACCCGCTGCAGACCCGAGGCCGCAGACGGCGGAGCCTCGACCTGGATCACGAGGTCGACGGCACCCATGTCGATGCCGAGCTCGAGACTGCTCGTCGCCACGACGCAGCGCAGCACTCCCGACTTGAGCTCCTCTTCGACCTGTGCCCGTTGCTCTTTCGACACCGATCCGTGGTGCGCCTTCGCGAGCACGGGATCGGCCCCCGCGGTGGCTCCGGCCTGGGCCATCATCGCGGCGGGCACGGTCGTATCGGGGAGGGGTACGCCGATCCGCTCGGAGTAGATCTCGTTCAGTCGCCCGGTGAGGCGCTCGGCCAGCCGACGGGAATTGGCGAACACGATCGTCGAGTTGTTCTGCAGGATGCGGTCGACGATCGCTTCCTCGACGTGCGGCCATACCGAACCGGTGACCTCGGAGTATTCGGCTCCGTCGGCGTCTCCCGGAACTCCGGGCGGTGGAGGCGGATTCGTCATGTCGTCCATCGGGACGACCACACCGAGCTCGAAGGTCTTGGAGGCGGGAGGTGCCACGATCTCGACCGGGGCAGAGCCGCCGAGGAACCGGGCCACCTCGTCGATCGGCCGCACCGTGGCGGAGAGGCCGATGCGCTGAGCCGGCGTCTCGACGCCGTTCGCGCGGCGCAGGGCGTCGAGCCGTTCGAGGCTGACGGCGAGGTGCGCTCCGCGCTTGGTGGCGGCGACGGCATGCACCTCGTCGATGATCACGGTGTGCACGCCACGCAGCGTCTCGCCTGCGCGGCTCGTGAGCATGAGATACAGCGACTCGGGGGTCGTGATGAGGATGTCGGGCGGATCGGACACCAGCTTTCGCCGGTCGCTCGATGTCGTGTCGCCGGAGCGCACCCCGACGGTGACCGCAGGGGCCGTCACCCCGAGCCGTCTGGCCGACTGGCCGATGCCGATCAGCGGGGAGCGGAGATTGCGCTCGACGTCGACGCCGAGCGCCTTCAGGGGGGAGATGTAGAGGATGCGCGTTCGGGGCTCGCCCTTCGCCGACGGCGTGGTCTCGCCCATGCGCTCGCGGAACACGCTGTCGATCGCCCACAGGAACGCGGACAGCGTCTTGCCCGATCCGGTCGGGGCGACCACGAGGGCGTGCTTGCCGGCGGAGATCGCGTTCCAGGCACCCGCCTGCGCGGGAGTGGGCGCGGGGAACGCCCCCCGGAACCAGTCCTGCGTGGCGGGAGTGAAGCGGTCGAGCACGTCGCTCATCCCTCCATCATCGTCGAGGCCGCAGACATCGGGGCGTGACGATGTCGGCGGGAGGGAGGATGCTGGGGGAATGGCGCACACCACGAACTACGTCGACACGTTCATCGAGGTCGCCGACGACTGCCCGATCGCGCACGCGACCGAGCCGCCGGTCGCCGAGAAGCCCTCGATCGCGGCGATGCATTACCGTCTGATCGCCGAGCAGCCCTACGCGCGCACCTCCGACGACGTGATCTTCGAGACGTATGCGCTGCGCAACGGCATCGCCGTGGACGACACTGCCGCACGGGCGTCGTTCTTCTCGAAGGGACAGCCCTGCCTGCGCTCCTCGCCGCTGGGAAAGCGCTACGGATGGGGCGTCCACCACGACGCGGAGGGTCGGGTCGCTCTGGTTCCGCGGGACTCGGCGGAGTACACGGCGCTCGCCGCAGACCCCGCGCTCGCGCACACTCGGGCGATGCGGAGTCGGCGGGCGTGAGTTCGCGGAATGAGAAGGTGGGTTGCCCGCGCTGGTAGAGGAAGCGGAGACGGACATCAACGATGACGATTTCGGTTGGGTGATCATTACCCTGACCGTCTTCGCACCGTCGACGATCGACGAGTTGTCGGCGTTCGAATGGATCGGCGACGCGAAGGACGGCGGTCGATCGTACGACCTCGGGACGATCAGGGTAGACGAACCCGACGCAGACCGACGGCTGCATGCACTCGACAGTTCCGTCTCGACCTTGCTGGACCTGTTGTCAGATGTGCCGCGCGAGGTGCTGTTCGACGAGGCGTCGTTCGTCCGGCTGTTCATGACGTTCGGACGCGGTGCGCAGACACTCCGGCCCGCACTCATCCAGAAGATCGCCGCTGTCAACGCGACCGTCTGGATCGACACCTGACTTCGCGTGCGCTCCCTGTCATCAGGGGAAGAGCAGGACGCCGAATGTGAGCGCGGCGACGCTCAGCAGGCCGAAGACTGTGGCAGTGACCCGTGCCTTCTCGAGCGCGGATGCCATGGCCGTCACGCCGCAGGTCGCGGCGAGCACGAACAGAGCGACGGTGCTCAACACCAGTGCGTGATCCCGCGCGTTCGCGTCGCCCTGGATCGTGACGACGAATGTCCAGATCAGCGCGATCACGACCATGAGGCCGAAGGCCGTCCACGAGTATCCCGCGATGTCGCCGACGACGTTGCGTCGTGCCGCAGCCGTCGCCGCTTTCAGCTCCTGCTTCACTCTCGTCTCAATCTCGATCTCGATGTCGTCGGCAAGGCGGCTGAGTTCGCGCATCCGCCGATCGTCGGCGCCGATGCCACGGAGCATCGAGGCGTAGGCCCGGAGCTCGTCGTCGGTGGCGAGACTCTCGATCGCGAGGGCATACCGCCCGGCCTGGTCCTCGTGACCGTTGCGCCGATACCAGGCGACCAGAGCACGACGTGTCGAGTCATCGCGAGGTTCGACGGCAAGGCGGGACTTGAGATCTCCCAGCTCCTGCGGGCTGAGAGGGAAGTCCATGGGGTTTCGTGACACGGCCTCATTATCTCGGCGCGGCAGCCTGGACACTTCAGGGTGTCTCGTACTGAGGTACGACGACCCCTGACAGTGGGCACTTCGGGTCGACGCGACGGGGTGGCCTGCGCTTTTACCGTCGCCCTATGCCCGTCGAGAACACCCTTCCCCACCCCGCCGCCAGCGCTCTCCGCGTCATCGCCTCGATCGTCGGAAGCGTGCTCGTCGCCGCCGCTCTGAGCATCATCTGGGTCGCCCGTCTGAGCATCGACCGGGTCCTGTACGTGAGCGGCCTCGGAGCCGACGGAGAGCCGACGGCCGGATGGTTCGAGCTCGCCCTGCTGCTCCTCGTCGTGGGTGGTCTCTCGGTCGCGTGGGCGGCACGCGGACTGCGGTCGACGGTGCCCTGGCTGAGCATCTGGACGCCGTCCTTCTCGGTGGCGATGGCGTCCGCGCTGTTCCTGGTGGCCTCCCAGGTCACATGCACGACGGGATGCCCGCTTCCCGTCGGCCCGGCCTTCACCTGGCAGGACCTCGTGCACACGACCGTCGCCGTCCTCGCCTTCGCGCTGGCCGCGTTCGCGATGCTCCAGGTGTCGTTCGTCGAGGGGAGGCGCACGCTGCGGATCCTCTCCTTGGTGGCGGGTATCTCGACCGCGGTGATCGCGGCGGCCGGTGGCCTCCTCTCGCTGCTGCAGTTCCGCACCGATATCGGCAGCATCCTCGAGCTCGTCGCGACCACGATCGGCATGGGCTGGCTCGCGATCCTCGGGATGGGCACCGCGTTCGCCCAGCGGGCAGGTGCGGCGCGCAGACAGACGTGGGTGCGAGCCTCGAAGGAGAAGGCCGGCGCTCTGGTGGGGGAGCGTCGCACCGCGACCGGATCGCTCCTCGTCGTCTCTCGCTGACGGAGTCCACGATGCGGTGCGTAGAGTCGACCCATGCGAGAGCCAGCACCCGTCGCCGCCGGAGAGGCCAGAGCGATGGGTCTGCCTCGGCCTCCCGGTGCGCTGGGGCGGTTCTGGAAGACGCACCCCTGGCTCTTCGACGGACTCCTCGCCGCCGGCTACCTGGTCGTGAGTGCGTTCTGGTCCCTGGTCACTCCGCTGTCCTCCGGCGTATGGTCGCCCGCGTGGCCGTACATGATCCCGCTGTTCGTGAGCGTGGTGACCTCCGCCTCCCTGATGTTGCGCTCCCATCGACCCTGGCTCACGTACCTGGTGTTCGGGGCGGGTGCGGTCGTCGCGTTCGTCACCGACACCGTCGTCGAGACGTTCGGGGTCGGCCTCGCGGTCTACGCGCTGTTCGTCTACCGGTCGAATCGCAGCGGCTGGATCGCGTTCGGCATCACCGTGGTGGGAGGGGTCCTCGTCCTCCCTGCCCTGGACTGGCTGCGCGAACCCGATCCGGAACGTCTCTTCGTCTCGGTACCCACGAGCGTGCTGTTCCTCGCCGTGATGCTGATCGCTGCCCTCCTCGGAGTCAACGTGGGTGACCGGCGGCGGTATATCGGAGCGATCCTCGATCGCGCCAATCAGCTCGCCCGTGAACGCGATCAGCAGGCACGGATCGCGACTCTGGCCGAGCGCGCCAGGATCACGCGCGAGATCCACGATGTCGTGGCGCACAGCGTGTCGGTGATGGTGTCGCTCGCAGACGGTGCGGATGCCCTGGCCGAGAAGGACCCGCAGCGGTCGAGGGACGCCGTGCAGGAGATCGGCGAGATCGGGCGGCAGTCGCTCGTCGAGATGCGGCAGCTGCTCGGTGCTCTGGGCGACGACACGGCGGAGAGCGAAGAAGACGGTTCGTTGCGGCCGAATCCTGGACTTGCCGAGCTCGTGCCTCTCGTCGAGACCTTCCGCACGGCGGGGCTCCCCGTGTCGGTGCGCACGGAGGGGAGTGCGCCTTCGTCGCCCGCTCTGCAGAACACGATCCACCGCATCGTGCAGGAGGCGCTCACGAACGCGCTGCGCTACGCGAAGGATCCGCGTGAGGTGCGGGTGCTGCTCGACTTCCGCGACGACGTCCTCGTGATCGAGGTCACCGACGACGGGCAGCCGGGACCGCCCGCCGCCTCGGTCGGGTCGGGTCGCGGGCTCGTCGGCGTGCGTGAGCGGGCGCGGCTGGCCGGCGGAACAGTGCAGACCGGACCTCTGCCCGACGGCGGATGGCGCGTGCGGGCGGAGATCCCCGAACAGGAGGACCAGCGATGACCGAGGAACTGACCCCGATCCGGGTGCTCATCGTCGACGATCACGAGTTGATCCGGCGAGGGATGAGGATGGTGCTCGACGCCGAAGATGACATGAAGGTCGTCGGCGAGGCAGCATCAGGAGCCGAGGCTGTGCACATGGCCGCGGATCTGCGCCCCGACGTGATCCTGATGGACATCCGGATGCCGGAGATGGACGGCATCGAGGCGACCAGGCGCATCGTCAGGGGCACTCCGTCGAGCAGGGTGCTGGTGCTCACGACCTTCGACCTCGACGAGTACGCGTTCGGGAGCCTTCGTGCGGGAGCGAGTGGTTTCCTGTTGAAGAACACTCCGCCCGCGCAGCTGACGGCGGCGATCAGGGCGATCGCCGCCGGTGATGCTCTGGTCTCGCCGCGTGTCACCCGGTCGATGCTCGATCTGTTCGCCACACGCCTGCCCCGACAGGCGGAGCGTGGGGATGCGCGCCTGGACGTGCTGACCGAGCGGGAGCGCGACGTGTTCCTCGCCATCGCCAAGGGGTACAACAACACCGAGATCGGCGAGAGCCTCTTCGTGTCCGAGTCGACCGTGAAGACCCATGTCGGCAGGGTGCTGCTGAAACTCGATCTGCGTGACCGCGTGCAGGCCGTCATCCTCGCGTACGAGATCGGTCTGGTCTGACGGGTGCGTCGTCGGGGAGCCGCCTCCCCGACGACGCAGGTCCGCCTCACGGCTCCAGCGTCACCTCCTGCAGTGCGCCTTCGCCGTCGATCTCGAGCGTCAGATCGAGGTCGAGGCGACGCAGGAATGCGTCGTCGTGGCTCACGACGAGCACGGCGCCTCGGTAGGCGCGGAGGGCTTCGACGAGCTGGTCGACCGTGTCGAGGTCGAGGTTGTTCGTCGGCTCGTCGAGCACCACGAGGTGCGGTGCGGGGTCGGCGAGCAGCAGCGTCGCCAGCGCGACGCGGAACCGCTCACCGCCGGAGAGGGACGCCACAGGGCGCTCGGCCGTGGCTCCTCGGATGAGGAACCGGGCGAGCCGGTTGCGCAGCTCCTTCTCCGGCACGTGGGGTGCTGCGGCGGCGATGTTCTCGAACACCGAGCGCTGCTCGTCGAGTCCGTCGACCCGCTGCGGCAGGTAGCCGATCAGGTCGGTGTGGGCCTCGGCGTGCAGCGGATGCTCATCCGGAGCCGAGCCGCCGGCGACCAACCGCTCCAGCAGCGTGGTCTTGCCCGCCCCGTTCCGGCCGATCAGTGCGACCCGCTCCGGACCCTGGATCACCCAGGCTCGTTCGTCATCGCCGACCGTCGCGATGCGGCGGCTGCGGGACACCTGCGGGTCGGGCAGTTCGATCTTCATCGATGCATCAGAGCGCACACGGCGCCCCGCTTCATCGAGGAGCGACCGCGCCGCATCCTCCTTCGCTCCGACCTCGGTGCGCAGTCGGCCCGCCGAGACCTCAGCGGCCATCTTGCGCCCGTGGGCCACGATCTTCGGGACGCGCTTCTCGATCTCCGCCTTCTTCGCGGTGCGTGCGCGGTGGGCGAGCTTCACCTCGGCTTCGATCCGCTGACGCTTCTCCTTGCGGAGCACCTGGGCGGCGGTGACCTCGGCTTGCTTCGCCGCATCCTGCTCGGCGTCCAGCCACGCCCGCCACTCGGAGTACGGGCCGCCGAACACGCTCAGCGTCTGGGCGTAGAGCTCGGCGGTGTCGTCCATCAGCTCGAGCAGAGACAGGTCGTGGCTCACGACGATGAGCGTGCCCTTCCAGGCGCGCACCATCGCCGCGAGCTTCGCTCTGGCGTCGCGGTCGAGGTTGTTGGTCGGCTCGTCGAGAACCGTGATGGGCGCGCGGCGCAGACGGATGCCGGCGATCGCGACGAGCACCGCCTCCCCTCCCGAGAGCTCGCCGACCGTGCGGTCGAGGAAGTCCGGGGCCAGTCCGGCCTCGGCCAGCGACGCCTCCGCGCGCGCTTCGATGTCCCAGTCGTCCCCGACCGCATCGAAGTGGGCCGGGTCGACGTCGCCCGTGCCGATCGCCCGCACGGCATCGAGGGCTTCGGACACCCCGAGGAGGTCGCTGACGCGGCGGTCGACATCGAGTGTCAGCTGCTGCGGAAGGTACGCGACCTCGCCGGATGCGGTGACGACGCCCGAGGTGGAGTCGAGCTCGCCGGCGATCAGTCGCAGCAGCGTGGACTTGCCGGCGCCGTTGCGTCCGACGAGCCCGGTGCGTCCCGAGCCGAAGGACCCGGAGATGCCGTCGAGCGCGATCGAGCCGTCGGGCCAGGTGAAGGTGAGCCGGTCGAGGACGACCGAGGCGTGAAGAGTTGTCGGGGTTGACATGAGTGTCTCCTGTCGAGTGCGAGGGTGCACTGACACCGAGCCCCTGCCGGGCCGTGACACGCGTCACGGGATAGGGCGGAGTGGGTCTGCCGTGGAGTCGGCGATCGTCGGGTCAGCGCGCGGAAAGATGAGCGCGGAGGCGACGGATCAGATCAAAGGACTTCCAGACACGGCGGACAGGACTCCCCGACGATACCCGGGCGTGTCGCGATCGCGCAACCCCGGGCGTGTCGGATTGTCCGTCGCGCGGGGGATGCCGTCGCCTCCACCGGTGCGTAGCGTGGAGGCATGGCAGATCACGATCCGAGTCCGCAGGAGTCGCGTTCGCGTATGGGCCTGGGCGTCGGGCTCGCGCTCGGAGTGGCGATCGGGGCGTCGCTGGGCGCCGCCCTGCAGAACTGGGCCCTCGGAATCGGAATCGGAGTGGCGATCGGCGTCGCCCTCTCCGTCGCCATCACCTCGGGCGGCGGATCCGGTTCCCGCGAGCGCGAGGATGGGGACCAACGCGAGGCCGGCGACGAGACCGACGGGCGCCCTGGTGACGACTCCGGTGCTTCCGAGGAGCCGGAGCGCTGATCAGCTCGCGGCGACCCCCTCGACCCACTTGGTGAGGAAGCGGTGCACGTCGGTCAGTTCCTCCTCCGAGATGCTGTGCGTGAGTCCGGTGTACACCCGACCGGACAGCTCGGAGTGCGTCGGCAGCCATTGGGCCGTGTGGTCGACCAGCGCGGGCGGGATGACGTCGTCGCGCGTGCCCCGACCCCAGAACACCGGTGGGCGCAGCTCGGCCAGTGCCTCGTCGTTCGGAAGGTCTCCCGGTGCGGCGTATCCGCTCAGCGCCGCCACCGCGCCGAAGCGTTCCGGAGCCAGACGGAGGGCCTGCAGCGCCACCGCCGCGCCCTGAGAGAAGCCGAGCAGCGCCACCGAGGGGGCATCGGCGGCTGCGGAGTCGAGCCAGCGCAGGAAGGCGTCTGCCGCGGCGGTGACCGCCTCCGAGCTGCGTCCGTCGAGTCCTTCGATCGGGTACCAGGAGCGCCCCGGCATGGGCCACGGAGGGGCGAGCGGAGCGGCGACGGAGGCCACGGCGATGCCCTCGGGAAGGTAGGGGATGAGTCCGAAGAGGTCGTGTTCGTCCGCCCCGTAACCGTGCAGGAGGACCAGCAGAGGCGCCCCTGCGCGGTCGGTGGACGACCATCGGGTCGCGGAGTCGTCGATCGTCAGGTTCTCGCTCACACCGTCATCCTGCCAGGGGCCACCCTCATCGTCTGCTCAGCCGTCGCGCGGCGGCCGTCCACTCGAGGTGCACGGGCGGGCGCGGTGTCGGTTCTGAGGGACGGCTGGTAGAAAGGACACATGGCGGTCCGCACACCTGATCCTGATCCGGAACCCGACGACGACGGTCTCGGCGAGTTCCCGGATTCGAATCGCCCTGCGCCCGATGCGAACCCCGGCTGGTTGAGCGAGTTCGAGCTCGAAGAGGCTCGGCGTCGGCTGCCGATGCTCTATGTGGAGGCGATCCCGGTGCGCACCGACGGCTCCGGCCAGGTGATCGAGATCGGCATCCTGCTGCGCTCCACCCCGATGGGGGAGATGACTCGCACGATCGTTTCCGGCCGCGTCCGCTTCGGCGAGACGATCCGCGACGCCCTCTTCCGCCACGTCGAGAACGACCTGGGCCCGATGGCCTTCCCGCTGCTTCCGCCCCAGCCGCTGCCGTTCACCGTGGCCGAGTACTTCCCGATCCCCGGCGTGAGTGCCTTCCACGACGACAGGCAGCATGCGGTGTCGCTGGCCTTCGTCGTGCCGGTGACCGGCACGTGCGAGCCACGGCAGGATGCGCTCGAGGTCACCTGGTTCTCGCCGGAGGCCGCCGGGTCCGACGCGGTCGCCGCCGAGATGGAGAACGGTCGAGGCACTCTCATCCGCCAGGCTCTCGCGAGCCTCGGTCTGCTGCGCTGAGACCTCCGGTGCTCAGGCTCCGGCTGTGGTGAGGCGCGAGAGCTCGGCGACGAAGGCGTCGACGTCGGCTTCTTCGGTGTCGAAACCGCACATCCAGCGCACCTCCTTGCGCGCCGCGTCCCAGTCGTAGAAGCGGAACGAGTCGCGCAGCCGGTCGGCGACGCCGTCCGGGAGCGTGGCGAAGACGCCGTTGGACTGCGTCGGCTGGGTGAAGTCGACGCCGCGGATGGAGCCGTCGGCGATGCCCGCCTCGATCTCCGAACGCAGACGCGCCGCCATGGCGTTCGCGTGCTTCGCGTTGCGCAGCCACAGGTCGGTCTCGAGCAGAGCGATCAGCTGCGCCGACACGAACCGCATCTTCGACGACAGCTGCATGTTGAACTTGCGCGAGTACTTCAGGCCGTCGGCGGCGTCGGGGTTCAGCACGACGATGGCCTCGCCGAGCATGGCGCCGTTCTTGGTGCCGCCGAAGGTCAGCACATCGACGCCGGCGTCGCGGGTGAACGCACGCAGCGGCAGGTCGAGGGCCGCTGCCGCGTTCGAGAGGCGCGCACCGTCGAGGTGCAGCTTCATGCCGCGCTCGTGCGCGTGGTCGGCGATCGTGCGGATCTCCTCGGCCGTGTACAGCGTGCCGAGCTCGGTGCTCTGGGTGATCGAGACGACCAGCGGCTGTGCGCGGTGCTCGTCGCCCCAGCCCCAGGCTTCGCGGTCGATCAGCTCGGGCGTGAGCTTGCCGTCGTCGGTGGGGACGGTCAGCAGCTTGAAGCCGCCGATCTTCTCCGGGGCCGCGGCCTCGTCGACGTTGATGTGGGCGGTCGAAGCGGCGATCACCGCCCCCCAACGCGGCAGCATGGACTGCAGGCCGGTGACGTTCGCGCCGGTGCCGTTGAACACCGGGAACGCCTGCACGCCCTCGCCGAAGTGCTCCTGGAAGACCTCCTGCAGGCGCGCGGTGTACGCGTCCTCGCCGTAGGCGCTCTGGTGGCCTCCGTTCGCCGCGGCGATGGCCGCGAGGACGTCGGGGTGGATACCGGAGTAGTTGTCACTGGCGAAGCCCCGGATCGCGGGGTCATGCTGGATGCTCACCGCTCAAGCCTAATCGCCCTACCGGATGTCCCCGCCCCGCTCTACCCTCGAATCCATGGAGCGCACCGTAGCGAAGAGAGCCTTCGCCAACGTCCTCGTCAACACGCTCATCGCGAACGTGACGACGAGCTTCCTGTGGTTCGCGCTGACGTTCTGGGTCTACATCGAGACGCAGTCGGTGCTGGCCACGGGCATCATCGGCGGCGCCTACATGCTGTTCGTCGCGTTCTTCGCGATGGCGTTCGGCACGATCGTCGATCGCAACCGCAAGCGCACCGTCATGGTGATCTCGAGCATCATCTCCGCGGTCTCCTTCCTCGTCGCCGGGGTGCTCTACGTCTGGCAGCCCGAGGCGGCGCTGCTCGATCTGGGAGGGCCGTGGTTCTGGCTGTTCTCCGGCATCATCCTGTTCGGCGGCGTGATCGAGCAGCTGCGCAACATCGCGCTGTCCACGACCGTGACCCTGCTCATCCCCGAGGAGAAGCGCGCGAACGCGAACGGTCTGGTCGGCACGGTGCAGGGCATCGCCTTCCTGGTCACCAGTGTGTTCTCGGGATTGTCGATCGGCTTCCTCGGCATGGGATGGACCCTGGCGATCGCCATCGCCGCCATGGCGCTCACCTTCGCGCACCTGCTGTTCATCCGCATCCCTGAGGGCGCTCCGGAGCCCGACCCGAACGCCTCCAGCGCCCTCGACTTCCGGGGAAGCGTGCAGGCCATCCGACTGGCTCCCGGGCTGTTCGCGCTGATCATCTTCTCCACGTTCAACAACCTCATCGGCGGCGTCTACATGGCGCTCATGGACCCCTACGGGCTCACGCTCTTCGATGCCCAGACCTGGGGGTTCGCTTTGGCCTTCGCCTCGACCGGCTTCCTCGTCGGCGGCGGGCTGGTGGCCAAGTTCGGCCTCGGCCCCAAGCCCATGCGCACGATGCTGCTCGTGGTCATCGCGATGGGACTGCTCGGGTCGGTGTTCATGCTGCGAGAGTGGTGGCCGCTCTACGTGGTCGGCATGTGGGTGTACATGGCACTGGTGCCTCCGGTCGAGGCCGCGGAGCAGACCGTGATCCAGAAGGTCGTGCCGTTCCAGCGTCAGGGGCGTGTGTTCGGGGTGGCCGCAGCGATGGAAGCGGCGGCGGCTCCGCTCACGGCCTTCCTGATCGCCCCGATCGCCGAATTCCTGATCATCCCCTACATGAGGACCGCCCAGGGGCAGCAGCAGTGGGGGTGGCTGCTCGGAGAAGGCGAGGCGCGAGGCATCGCGCTGATCTGCCTGTTCGCCGGACTGATCATGGTCGTCGCGGCCACGCTGGCCTTCTTCACGCGCTCCTATCGCAAACTCACCGAGCTCTACGCCGAGGCTCCCGAGCAGGAGATCGACGCGCCGGAACCGGAGGGGGCGGATGCTCCACCCGTGGTTCCGGGGATGCCTCCGGATTCCCGCTGACGCTGACCGCCGCGCAGGAGCGGACAGGGGGCATCGAGACGGCATCGAGGGAGCCTCGGTGCCGTGCCAGGCCGGGGATCAGCCCAGGTCCAGCACCCGGTCGTTGAGCGCGGTCGCGTCCTCGTCCCACAGCGCGACGATCCGGGCGGCCAGCGCATCGGGATCGAGTGCCTTGGCGCGGAACACCACGGACGCCGTGCGCAGGGGCTCTTCGGCTTCGCGTGCGGCCTTGGCGTAGCCCTGGGCCACCGCTCGCGCCCAGGCCTCGCTCGCAGCCTTGACCGCGGCGTAGTTCGCCCCGCCGGCGAGGGGGCGCGCGACGGCGGTGGATGAGACGATCGCGAAGCGTCCGGCGTCTGAGGCGCGCACCACATCGTCGAACGCCCGGCTCGTGGCTCGCACGGCGTCGAGCGCGGGGAGCAGCGCGGCGAAGTCCTCATCGGACTGTCCGGCCAGGCCCCCGCCTCCTCTCCACCCTCCGACCAGCGGAACCACTGCATCCACGGGGCCGAGCCGCGAGGCCAGGGTGGTCATCTCGTCGAGAGAGGTCGCATCGGCGACCTCGACCTGAGCGCCGGCATCTGCGATCTCCCGCAGGCGCTCCTCCGAGCGGCCGGTCGCGAAGACCCGTGCGTTCGCGGCGACCAGCGCCCGCGTCACGGCGAGGCCGGCCGCACTGGTGGCCCCGGCGAGCAGGACGATGCGTCCGGAAGCCGTCGATTCGGTGCGCTCGGCCTCGTGTGCCACGTGTTCAGCCATGTCGTCCACTCTCCCGGATCGGAGGGGCTTCTGCGGCCGGAACCTGCGGGAGATCCCGCATGAGAGGTTCCAGCCGCAGCGCGGTGCGCCCCAGCGTCACACTCGGAACGCGCGCGGTGCGCGCGTGGTCATCAGTCGTCCGTGCCGCGGATGCCGACGGTCGACTCGATGACCGGCTTCATCTTCTTGTCGAGGGTCTCGAAGAACATCGACAGCGGGAACTCGTCGTCCATCACGGCGTCGGTGTAGCCCTTCGGCGCGCCGGCGAGGATCTCGTCGGACAGGCCGCGGGCCCACTGAGACGCCGGGTGCGGGGTGAGCGTGCCGCGGACGAGCTCGTATGCGGCGAGCCAGTGCGCGACCTTCGGACGGTCGATCGAGTGCCAGTACAGGTCGTCGATCGCATCTCCCAGAGCCACCACGGCATCCGGCACGGCGTCCCAATCGAACGCGAGAGCAGTGTCGGTCCAGTGCAGCACGCCACGCTGGTGCAGCCACGCGAACAGGAGCTGTCCGCCGACCGCGTCGTAGTTGCGCGTGCGAGTGCCCGTGATCGAGAAGCGGAAGATGCGATCGAAGATCACCGCGTACTGCACGAGGTGCGCGTAGTCGTGCGTCTCCTGCTCGATCTCGGTGAGCTCTTCGCCGGCTTCGATGCGGGCAGCGAGAGCACGCTCGATCTTCACCGACTCGCGGAACGCCGTCATGTCGCAGCGCATCTCCTCCAGCGAGTAGAGGAAGAACGGCATCCGCTGCTTGATCATGAACGGGTCGAAGGGCAGATCGCCGCGCATGTGGGTGCGGTCGTGGATGATGTCCCACATGACGAAGGTCTTCTCGGTCATCTGCTGGTCGTCGAGCATCGCGGCCGCGCGCTCCGGCAGGTCGAGGTTGGTGATCTCGGCAGCGGCACGGGTGACACGACGGTAGCGGGCCGCCTCGCGGTCCTGGAAGATCGCGCCCCACGTGAAGGTCGGGATCTCGCGCATCGCGACGGTCTCGGGGAACAGCACGGCCGAGTTCGTGTCGTAGCCGGGGGTGAAATCGACCAGACGCAGCGAGACGAACAGCTTGTTGCCGTAGTCGCCGGCTTCGAGTGCCGCGATGAACTCCGGCCAGATCGTCTCGACGATCAGCGCCTCGACCAGGCGGTCGCTCGAGCCGTTCTGCGTGTACATCGGGAAGACGACGAGGTGGCGGATGCCGTCGACGCGGTGCTGCTGCGGCTGGAAGGCCACGAGCGAGTCGAGGAAGTCCGGCACACCGAAGTCTTCCGAGACCCAGCGCTCGAAGTCGACTACGGAGGCGGCGAGGTATTCGGCGTCGTGCGGGAAGGCGGGGGCGAGTGCGCGGATCGCGGCGGTGATCGCACCGACGAGTTCACGGGCGGCGGCGTGGTGCGCGGCATCCGGGATCGAGCCGTCCTTGATCTGCATCTCGCGGATCGCGATCGCGGCGTCCTTGAGCTGAGCCCACGCGGCAGACTGCTCGGCGATCGATGCGTCCTCGACGACCTCAGGTTCGCCGACGATGGCCTGGACAGCGGAACTGTTGGCGGAAAGAAGGGACATCGGGACCTCCGATCGGAGAGTTTGGTGGAAAGATTCCGGCATATACGGAATCCTGACGATAATCTTACAGCTATGGATGACTCTGTCGACCGCGCGATCCTGACCGCCATCTCCCGCGACGGCCGTGCCACGCTCTCGCAGCTCTCCGACGCCGTGGGGCTGTCGGTGTCGGCCGTGCAGTCGCGCCTGCGCAGGCTGGAGACGCGGGGTGTCATCTCCGGCTACCGCGCGATCCTCGACCCCGAACAGGTGGGCACACCGCTCTCGGCGTTCATCGAGATCACGCCGCTCGACCCCGCCCAGCCGGACAACGCCCCGGAACTGCTCGAGCACCTCGATGCCATCGAGGCCTGTCACTCCATCGCCGGTGACGCGAGCTACATGCTGTTCGTGCGGGTGCCGTCGCCGCGCGCACTCGAAGAGCTCGTGCGCGACGTGCGCCTGGCGGCGAACGTCAGCACCCGCACGACGGTGGTGCTGCAGACGTACTACGAGCACCGGCCGATCATCCCGGTGGGCTCCGCGGAGTAGCCCGTACGGCGGGTGTCAGAGCGCGGCACCCACCAGGGCCTCGCCCAGCGGGGTGCGCAGGTGGTGCATCCTGGCGCCGTCGCGTTCGCTGGTGACCAGGCCGGCATCTCGAAGAACCGAGAGGTGATGCGACGCCGTCGATATCGCGAGGCCCGCATCGTGCGCGACTTGCGTCGTCGTGCGGGCGGCGCCGGCCTGGAGCAGGATCGCCGCCCGCGCCGGTCCCACCAGGGCGCCGAGAGCATCCTCGATGTCGGCGGCGTCTCGGGCCCAGCCTGCGGTGACGCCGCGGGCCGGATAGAACAGCGTGGGTTGCGCCGGAGGTTCGGTGAGCACCATGCAGCCCCACGACGACATGACCGAGGGCACCAGCACCAGTCCGCTTCCGCGGCAGTCGACCTGCTCGCTGTGGCGACGCAGGGAGACGCGCACGGCGCCCGCGCCCCAGGTCACCTGGCGGTGCAGGTCTCCGGCCATGCCGGCGATACCTGCTGTCGTGATGGTGCGGGCGCGCACAGCGATGTCGGCACGGAGCAAGCGCTCGAGCTGCGGCCACACTGGGGCGAGTGCCGCCTCCCATACGGCGGCCCACCCGTCGGCGATCATGTCACGGGCGCGCTCGGGATGGTCCTGCATCTCGCGTAGGGCCTGTCGGCGGGCGCCGGTCGAACGCTGCACCATCTTCCCGAAGTCGACGCGCATCGGATCGAGAGGTGCCGCGCGCAGCTCATCGAGCTCGGCCTCGGGGGTCAGATCCCATCGGGGCGTGGTCGTGAGGAAGTCGGGCAGGTAGCCGTCGTCGCCGATCACGGTGGAGAGCAGTGCGAAGTCGCGGCGCGGGAGCTGTTCGCGAACGGCGCGCAGCCACCCCCATTGCAGCGGATGGGCGGCCGGACGCCGCAACACCCTCACCGCGTGCGCGAGCTCGTGCCCGGGGGAGATGCCGAACCGCACCGCCTCGACGTCGCCGGGGCTCAGGTGGAACTCGACACGATGATCCGGGTGCTCGACGCCCTCGATCGGGCTGGAGTTTCGATCCACATCGAAACTCTAGGAGCAGGCGAAGGGTCTGTCGAGACTGGAGCCATGAACAGCACACCGTCTCTCTCCGGCGTCGTCGCGGCCGACGACATCCGCATCGGCACGGGGCGCAGCCGGAGGTTCGTCGGGGTCGAACACGGCGCCGCCGTGTCCTACTTCTTCGTCGAGAACCAGCCGGGGGAGGGGCCGGGTCTGCACTGGCATCCCTATCCTGAGACCTGGGTCGTGATCGAGGGCATCGCCTCGATCACGGTGGGCGAGGAGACCTTCGTCGCCGGAGCAGGCGACACCGCGACCGGACCCGCCTATGTGCCGCACCGCTTCACCAACGTCGGTGACGGGGTGCTCAAGATCATCGGCATCCACGCCTCCGCCACCATCATCCAGACGTTCCTCGACGAGGACTGACCACAGGAGCATCATGTCCTTCCAGGCATACCTCGACAACATCGAGACCAAGACCGGCCTCACCCCGCGGCAGTTCATCGAACTCGCCGCCGAGAAGGGGTTCGACCGGACGACCAAGGCGACGCCGATCGTCGCGTGGCTCAAAGAGGACTACCAACTGGGACAGGGTCACGCGATGGCCCTCGTGCACGTGATCACCAAGGGGCCGCAGATCAGCGACAAGCACGTGGGCAAGGGTGGCGCCCACGGCGACCGGTCCGACACCCTGTGGCTCGACGGCAAGGACACCAACCCGAACCCCTGATGCGCCGTCCCGCTGAGGTCCGGCATCGGGTCGGCCAGTAGGATTCCCTGCGTGGCAGCATCCTCCCAGCGCAAGAAGAAGAACCCGTCCGCGAAGCGCACGCCGGTGCACACGAGTGGCAACCCGGCGAAGCGTCCGGTGGTCGAAGCCGGGCCGGTGACGGCGGGGGACTGGATCGGCGCTGCGCGCCTGCGCACCCTGCCGCTCGCGATCGCACCCGTCGTCATCGGCACGGGCGCCGCGCGCAGCACCGGGCCCGAGTTCCACTGGGTCATCGCGCTCGCCTGCCTCGCGGTCGCGGTGCTGCTGCAGATCGGTGTGAACTTCACGAACGACTACAGCGATGGCGTCCGCGGCACCGATGCGCACAGGGTCGGACCTGCGCGCCTGACGGCCTCGGGGCGGGTGAAGCCGCGCACCGTGCTGATCATCGGCCTGGTGTTCTTCGCCCTGGCCGCTCTCGTGGGTCTGGGGATCGTGATCCGCACGGGGCAGTGGTGGATGCTGGCCGTCGGCGCCGCCTGCATCGTCGCCGCGTGGTTCTACACCGGCGGCAAGCGGCCGTACGGGTACTACGGCTTCGGCGAGGTGTTCGTCTTCGTCTTCTTCGGACTCGTCGCCACGATCGGCACCACCTGGGTGCAGATCTTCGCCCTGCCGCAGCAGGCCTGGCTCGGCGCGATCGCGACCGGTCTGTTCGCCTGCGCCGTGCTGCTCGCCAACAATCTGCGCGACATCGACCAGGACCGCGAGGTGGGCAAGCGCACCCTCACGGTGCTGATCGGGCGCAGGGCCACCCAGGTGCTCTTCACGCTCTTCGTGCTCGCGCCGTTCGGCATCGCCGCATTCCTGGCACTGGGGTTCCCGATCGCGTGGATCTCCCTGCTGGCGCTGCTCGCCGGTCTGCCGGCCATCGCCATCGTCTGGTCGTACCGGCAGCCGAAAGAGCTGGTGACCGCTCTCGCGCTCACCTCATTGACGTCGCTGCTGTACGCCGGGGCCCTGTTCTGGGCCTTCGTGGGCTGATCCGGCCGTGGGCTGATCCGGCCGTGGGCTGATCCGGCTCGTGGGAGCCTCAGGGCTTGGCGTCGCCGTCGGCGGGATCGTTCGACTCGTCGATCGCCTGGTCCTCGGCGTCCGCGTCGTCCTGACCGCCGGATGAACGGCTCTCGCGGCGCTCCTGCAGGCGGGCAGACGCGTCGGTGAGCGGCGTGCGGAGGAACAGCATCGAGATGCTCATGCCGATGAGCGCGGCGAAGATCGCTGCGAGCCACCAGAACTCTCGGAAGATCGGGAAGAAGAACCAGAGGATGGCGAGCGGCACGAGGAACGCCAGCAGCCGCAGCACGGTGTAGACGAGGAAAGGCGCGGGCTTCTTCACCCCTCCAGTCTACGTTCGCCGTCGGGAGCCCTCGTCGCCGATCCCGAGCCTGGCGAAGGGGATGCCGCGCACCACCCGTCGCCAGGGGTGCTCTCCGAGCGACCAGAGCAGTCCGGCCTCGAGGTCGAGAGCCAGGTCCTCGCACCCGACGGGGAGAGGGACGGCGTCCGGAGCGAGAGCCCCGCGTCGGCCGCTCCAGAGTGTGCCGGGGTGCATGCGGTCGGACTGCGACACGAAGTGATGCCGGCCCCAGCGGACGGCGCCCTGCATCCGTGCGATGCCGGGGGTGAAGCGGTCCACCTCGGTGAACTCGCCGGCGAGGTCGACGGGGATCGCGAACTCGCCGATCCTTCCGCTCTCGTCCGGGCGATGCTCACCGATGAGCACCCGTGCGAGCGGGGAGCCGTCGTCGTCGAACACCCGCCCGAGGTACGAGCAGCGCAGGGCGATGGGATGCACCCTGGTTCGCACGGCGACGAGAGCGGTGCTGCGTCCGCCGCGGCGGTTCGACCCGGCGAGCCGCTGGGCGAGAGCGCCGCGCACGGTACGGATGTCCGACAGATCGAACTCCCAGATGCCCTGGCCCGTCGCGGCGGCGAACAGCCGATCCCCGAACCACGCGAGTCCCCCGGCGTGGATCCGCGCCGGGTGCAGTTCGCCGTCGTCGTCGTCGGCGGTCGCGAGCAGGACGTCGAGGTGACGCGAGCGCTCGAGATCGACGAGCGTCACGCGGGAGGCGAGATGCTCTCCTGACAGCTCCTGGCGGAACCAGCTCACGGCAAGGGTGCGTCGGCCGCGCCATTCGCCGACGTCGACGCCCTGCGGATACCAGCGCCTGGTCCAGGTCCTCGCGCTGAGCCAGCGCAGGTCGACGGTGTCACGCCTCCGCTGTCGCACGGGGCGCCAGGTCGATCCGAAGGGCCACAGCATCTCCCCATCGTCGCCGATACGGCCGTTGGGGGCCAACCGGACCACGGGAGTCGCGCGACGGAGTGCAGCCGTAGTTCTGGCATGTATTATGTTACTGTCCGGTCGCGCTCTCCTCTCATCCAGGGTGGCGCGACGACCATGAGCGTCTCGCGGCCATCTGATGGGGGTCAGTCGGCCGCGTGGCACGCGGTGTCGCATCTGCGATACCGCGTCCCGAACGTGTCTCGTTCGGCAGTGCGATGCACTGGGAGGTGTGGTTCCGTTCGGGTACGGGACCACACCTCAGTGCCTTTCTCCCGAGTGCACGGTCTCTGGCGCTTCACGGACACCCGTCGTTCACCTCCGCGTCGCCGTCCGGCAAGGACCGCCTGCGACCATTCCCGCACACCGTCCCCGTTCTGGAGTCCTGTGCGCACACCCCTCGTCACCGTCATCCTGCCCGCGAAGGACGCCGGCGCGTACATCGGGACGACGCTCGAGACGCTCACTCGGCAGTTCGATGATCTCGGAGCCGTGAAGCTGGTCGCGATCGACGACGGCTCGCGCGACGACACGGGTGCTCTCATGCGGCGGTACGCGGAGCGGTTCCCCCGCGCCGAGGTGCTGCGCAACGAGTCCGCGCGCGGGTTGGCGACGGCCCGCAACCAGGGACTGCCGCACGTCGAGGGGGAGGCCTTCTGCTTCCTCGACGGCGATGACTGGATGCAGCCGCGTCGGCTCGACGTGCTCGCGTCGCGGCTGCGAGAGCTCGATTGCGACTTCGTACGCACCGACCACGTCACGGTGAGGGGTGGGACGCGCGCCCTCGTCCGGGCGCCGTATCCGTGGCGCGACCGGGTCGTTCCTCCGCGAGACGCCATCCTGCCGGAGCACGAATCGACGATGGTCGACTACCCGTACGCCTGGGCGGGGCTCTTCCACCGCCGGCTCATCGACCGTGGCCTGGCGGCGTTCACCGAAGGGCTGTTCACCGCAGAGGACCGACCGTGGATCTGGCGACTGCATCTGCAGGCCGAGTCGTTCGCGGTGGTCGATGCGCCTGCGCTGCTCTACCGGCGGGGCGTGGCCACATCGCTCACCCAGACCCGAGATCGGAGACAGCTCGACTTCGCCAGGGCGATGGGCGAGGTCATCTCGCTCGTCGAACGGGATCGCGAGGCGGAGCGGTTTCTCCCCAAGGCCGTCTGGACGGTGCTCGCCCTCAGCTCCCACCACCTCGTGCGCGCCCGCCGCATGAGCCCTCAGCTGCGCGGCGCAGTGCGCGCGGGGATCCTCCGCACGCTCCGTCGACTCCCGGCCGATGAGGTGGCCGTCGTGCTGAGCCACCTCGATGGACCGCGCCGCCGGGTCCTCGCACGCGTCCTCCGTCAGGCGGGTCGTGCCGGATGACGCAGGTCTTCGCGCTGCACAGCGCCTATGGACTCGCGACCGCAGTGGCCGCGATGGATGCCGGACTTATCGACGACGAGGTCCGTGGCGAGCGAATCCTTGTGCCCTTCACCTCCTCGACGGTGCCCGAGACCGTCACCGGGATCGCGGATGATGCGGCGCTCGGGCCGCTGCGGGCGCGGTTCGACCGCGCGGAGCCGCTGGATGAGATGCTCATGCCGCGGCATCCGCGATCCTGGGAGCCGAAGGCCGCTGATCTCCCGATGCTCGAGCGCCTGTTCGCGCGCGCGTGGGCTGTGGACCCTCGCGATCTGGAACTGTTCGTGCAGAGCCCGCAGGTGGCACCCGCCAGGACGTTGATGGCGCTGTTCCCCCGGGCGCGGATCACGATCATCGGGGACGGGCTGATGACCTATGCGCCCATGCGGGTGCGGGTGCCCTATCCCGTCGCCGCACGCATCGAGCGGGTCGTCCATGCCGATGTCGTGCCGGGCGTCAGGCCGCTCGTGGGATCGCCGGGTGCGCGGATCGTGCCGGTGCCGCCGGCGTCGTTCGCCGCGGTCCTGCGGGAGACGGACACAGGGGAGTCTTCCCTCCCTGAGGCTTCCCCATCGACGGTGCTCGTGCTCGGCCAGTACCTGTCGGCGCTCGGTCTGGTCTCGGTGGCCGAGGAGATCGACCTGCAGCAGCGTCTGATCGACCGTGCGGCGCAGTGGCGACCACAGCGCATCGTGTTCAAGCCGCATCCGGGCGCGCCGCCTCTCGTGACGGCGGCCGTCGGGGCGCGAGCGAGCGAGCAGGGCATCGACTTCGTCGAGTATCGCGGTCCGCTCGCGGCGGAGCTGCTCGCCGAACGGATCGATGCCCTGGCCGTCGTCGCCGGGTTCTCCACTGCGCTGCCGACCGTGCACACGCTCTTCGGACGCGCGATCGGGTCGGCCGGCAATGACGCGGTGCTCGCGGCACTGAAGCCGTTCGAGAACAGCAACCGGATTCCCGTGACTCTGGTGGACGCCATGACGCGCGAGGGCTCGCCCTACGCCGACCCCGCCCGGCTCCAGCTGCTGATCGACGCGGTCGGTTATGCCATGCAGCCGAAGATCGCCGGACATCTGCGGGGGCGGGCCGAGGAGCTGCTGCACGATCTCGACCCGGTCGAGCGGAATCGGTACTTCTCGCCACGAAGGCTCGCCGAGCTGCGGCTACCCGGCGCGCCGGTCGAGAACGCCGTGCGTCGTGCACTGCGACCCGCCGGCGGCGTGGGCAGGATCGAGGAGTGGCGACTGCACGCCCTCGGTGCGCGGCGGCGTGCGGGGCGCGTCTGGCGGGCGGCGCGCGGACGATGACGGCGATGGCGATGGCGATGGCGATGGCGATGGCGACGACGAGGAGGACAGGGACGATGGACGAGCAGAGGCCCCTCACGGTGGCGATCATCCCGGCACGCGGCGGATCGAAGCAGGTGCCGCGCAAGAATCTGCAGCGCGTCGGCGGCGTGCCGCTGGTCGAGCGCGCCGTGCGCGCGGCCGCCCGTGCCGCGGGCATCGACCTGGTCGTGGTCTCGACCGACGATGACGAGATCGCCGCGCTGGCGACTGCCGCGGGTGCCAGAGTGGTCCGCCGCCCCGCGGAGCTCGCGGGAGACACCGCGACCTCGGAGAGCGCGATTCTGCATGCCCTCGACGCGCTCGAAGCGAGCGGCGACAGCGTCGATGTCGTGGCGTTCCTGCAGGCGACGTCGCCGTTCATCCCCAGTGATGCGCTCGCCGCCGCCGTGGAGGAGGTCCGCGCCGACCGTGCCGACAGTGTCTTCGCGGCGCATGAGACGTACGGGTTCCTGTGGCGGGAGGACGAACACGGTGAGGCTGCGGCGATCAACCACGAGGCCGCACACCGCCCGCGAAGGCAGGATCGCGAGCCCCACCACCTCGAGACCGGGGCGTTCTACGTGTTCCGGGCTTCCGGCTTCCGGGCGAGCAGACATCGCTTCTTCGGCAGGATCCGCATCGCCCCCGTGCCGGAGTGGACCGCGATCGAGATCGACGATGCAGAGCAGCTCCGTGTCGCCCGTGCGCTCGCCGCTCTGCACGACGTGCCTGAGCCCATCCCGGTGCGCGCGGTGGTCACCGACTTCGACGGCGTGCACACGGACGACACCGCCATCATCGATGCCGACGGCGGGGAGCGCGTGCGGGTCAGTCGGGAAGACGGCATGGGTGTCGCGCTCCTGCGTCGGGCCGGTGTGCCGCTGCTGATCCTGTCGACCGAGGTCAACCCGGTGGTGCGTGCTCGTGCAGACAAGCTCAGGGTGCCCGTGCTGCACGGCATCGACGACAAGGAGAGCGCACTGCGCGCCTGGTCGCGCGAGAACGGGGTGCCGCTCGCCGACATCGCGTATCTCGGCAACGACGTCAACGACCTGCCGGCCTTGCGGATCGTGGGGTGGCCGGTCGCGGTCGCGAACGCGCACCCGCTGGTGATCGAAGAGGCTCGTGTCGTCCTGCGCCGCCGGGGCGGAGAGGGCGCCGTGCGCGAGCTGATCGAACGGGTGTTGTCGAGCTGACCGATGCCGGTAACCCGGCGGTCTCCCGGTGTTCATCCTCGGCCCGTAGTCAGGAGGGAGGGGTTGCACCAACGCTCGAACACCGGAGGAATCATGACTGTCAGCATCGGCTCGCGAGTGATCGGCGGCGGTCGTCCGGCCTACGTCATCGCGGAGATCGGCCTCAATCACAACGGCGACGTCGACATCGCGAAGAAGCTCATCGACGTCGCGGCTCGGGCCGGCGCCGACGCGGTGAAGTTCCAGAAGCGGACTCCGGAGATCTCGACTCCTGAGCACATGCGCGACGTCCCCCGCGAGACGCCCTGGGGTGTGATGAGCTACCTCGACTACCGCCGGCGGGTCGAGTTCGGTCGTGAGGAGTACATCGAGATCGGCGACTACGCGACCATGCGCGGTCTGGACTGGTTCGCCTCTCCCTGGGACGTGCCCAGCGTCGAGTTCCTGGAGGATCTCAACGTCGTGGCGCACAAGGTCGCGTCGGCCAGTCTCACCGACACCGAGCTGCTGATCGCGCTGCGGGAGACCGGCAAACCCGTGATCCTCTCCACCGGCATGTCGACCATCGAGCAGATCGACCGAGCGCTGGAGACCCTCGGCACCGATCGCGTGGTGCTCATGCACGCGACCTCGACCTACCCGCTGGAGCCCGAGGAGGCGAACCTGCGGGTGATCGCCACGCTGCGCGACCGCTACCCCGGCGTGCCCGTCGGCTACTCGGGCCACGAGCGCGGGCTGCAGATCTCGCTCGCTGCAGTGGCCATAGGAGCCGTCGCGGTCGAGCGGCACATCACGCTCGACCGCACGATGTGGGGGTCCGACCACGCGGCATCGCTCGAGCCGACGGGGCTGGAGCACCTCGTGCGCGATATCCGGGTGATCGAGCGCGCGACCGGCGACGGGGTCAAGCGGGTGTTCGACAGCGAGCGGGCGCCGATGGCGAAGCTGCGCCGCGTTCCGGCATGACGGTAACCAGCGGCATCCGCGTCGTCGCCATCGCGGACGCCGACTCGTTCGTGAAGTGGGCCGCCTCCCTTCTCGGTTCCGTGCCCGGTGTGCGCCCTCACCTGCTGCTCGTGCGCACACCGCTCACGGCCAGCGCCGAGCAGCAGCGCGCGGCTCTCGCCGGCACGACGCTCGGGCCGGATGACGTCACCCGCATCGGGTTCGCGCAGACGGAGGGCTGGCTGGCCGAACAGCGCCCGGACGTGGTCCTGCTCGCGGGGCGTGGACCGTTCGTGCGGCTGATGGGGCGCGTGATCGACACGTTGGAGCATCGGCCGGTCACGGTCTCGGGGCTGCCCGGTATGGCGATCCCCGCCCAGCGCGGGGCGCTCGACTATCGCCGCCACACCGACCTGCTGGTGGTGCACTCCCACCGCGAGGTGCGTGCCTTCGAAGAGCTCGGGCGCCGGATCGGGGTGCGGACGCCCGTGGCGCTCGCGACCCTTCCGTTCGCCCGGCGACGGCAGCGGATGCTGCGCTCGGAACGACTCGCCGTCGATGCGGCGGCGGCGTGGGGCAGCGGTTTCGCGGCGCTGGGCGGCGGTGTCGCGGTCGCCGAACGCCCCCCGCGGACCGCTCCGGTCAAGCCGCCGGCCACGGACATCGTCTTCGCCGCGCAGGCCCTCGTCCCCCTCGCGAAAGACCAGCGCGCCGAGATCGCGGCCATGCTCGTGCGCGCGGCCGAGGCCGAGCCGGGCCGCCGGGTGGTGGTGAAGCTGCGGTCGCGGCCGGGGGAATCCGAGACGCACCTCGAGCGCGAGCCGTACGCGGGGTTGCTGCCGTCGCGCCTTCCGGAGAACCTCGTCTTCTCCTACGACTCGATGAGCACGGCGCTCGACACGGCCGCGGGCCTCGTCACGGTGAGCTCCACCGCCGCGATCGAGGCCACGGCTCTCGGTGTGCCCGTGATCGCCCTGGATGCGTTCGGTGTGAGCAAGAGTCTGCTGAACACGGTGTTCGTGGGAAGTGGGCTGCTCGGCGGTCGCAGCGAGGTCGTGGCGGGG